>JBFHVK010000075.1:0-10739 GCA_041589615.1 Gammaproteobacteria bacterium
ATATTTAGCTGGGTCGGCGCCAGGCTGGTACCCGAAATACGTACCGCAACTTCGATCAGCGCCTGTTCAAAAGCGGCATTGCGACTATCTCGCTGCTGATTGACAACAGGCAACGTGACCTCGTAAATACGCTCAATAGTCGATGCCTGCAGACTTGCTGGCAGGGTTAATAGATAAATTAAGCAGAAAAAAAGCGTCTTGGCGTTCATTTTTAATTCGTGACCGATCTCAGGAAGATGTACAATACCACATCTTTTAATACTGATGCTTATCGGGTTCGTAATGTCTCAAACTGATTCAAATAAATCCAACAATCAATCCCTTAGTTACCGTGATGCCGGCGTAGATATAGATGCGGGTGCCGAGCTGGTAGAACAGATTAAACCCCACGTGGCACGTACCATGCGCCCTGAAGTAATGGGTGGACTGGGTGGTTTTGGCGCATTGTTTGAGATTCCGCTCGATCGCTACAGCAAGCCGGTTCTGGTCTCAGGCACTGACGGTGTGGGCACCAAGCTGAAGCTGGCAATGCAGATGAATCGCCACGACACTATCGGTATCGACCTGGTCGCCATGTGTGTCAATGACATACTGGTACTAGGTGCTGAACCACTGTATTTTCTAGACTACTACGCCACCGGCAAACTGGATAATGCCGTTGCTGCTGATGTCATCAAGGGCATTGCCGAAGGCTGCCACCAGGCAGGTGCCGCCCTGACCGGTGGCGAGACGGCTGAAATGCCCGGCATGTATAGTGAAGGCGACTACGACCTGGCAGGTTTCTGTGTCGGCATCGTCGAGAAAGACCAGATTATTGACAGCAGCAAGGTGAGCGCGGGTGATGCACTGATCGGCATCGCCTCTTCCGGCCCGCACTCTAATGGTTACTCTCTCATCCGCAAGGTACTCGAAGTCAGTAATGCTGACCTGAGCCAGCCCTGTGGTGATACAAGCCTGGGTGAAGCTTTACTGGCTCCAACGCGTATCTATGTAAAGAGCATCCACACTGTACTGGAACAGATCGATGTGCACGCCATGTCACATATTACCGGGGGTGGCCTGCTCGAGAACCTGCCCCGCGTGATGCCGGAAAACACACGTGCACGCATCGGTAAAAACAGCTGGGAGATGCCTGAAGTATTCAGGTGGCTACAAGAGCAGGGCAATATCGACTCACAGGAAATGTATCGCACCTTCAATTGCGGTATCGGCATGGTACTGGTAGTTGCTGCGGAAGATGCGGAAAATACGATTGAGACACTCGAAAAAGCAGGTGAAAAAGCCTTTATGCTGGGAGAAATCACCAGCTCCAAGGGTGCTGCCGATGTCATTGTTGAGTAGTTGCCAGCCTGATCGTTGCTGATGAGTCATCCCGAACTGAACATTGTTGTACTGATTTCCGGTAGTGGCAGTAATTTGCAGGCCATTATCGATGCCATTGCTGACGGCAAACTACATGCCCGAATCACAGCTGTAATTAGCAATCGCCCGCATGTGAAAGGCCTGCAACGTGCACGTGACGCTGGCATACCTGCCGAAACACTCGACCACACCGACTTCGATAGCCGTGAAAGCTTTGATCAGTCATTAATCAAACTCATTGATCAGTACCAGCCCGGACTCGTCGTTCTGGCGGGTTTTATGCGCATACTCACAGATGATTTCGTCAGCCATTATGATGGCCGTATGTTGAATATCCACCCGTCCCTGCTGCCCGAATTTCGAGGACTCAATACTCACCAGAGGGCACTGGATGCGAACGTCAGGCAACATGGTGTGAGTGTCCATTATGTCAGCAATGAACTCGATGGTGGACCGCTGGTCTTACAGGCAGTGATTGATGTAAATGAAAATGATACTGCCGAAACCCTGCAGCAAAAGGTTCACCAGCAGGAGCATATCATTTACCCCATGGTGATCGAGTGGGTTGCACAGCAACGGCTGCAAGTCATTAATCAACAGGTTTACCTTGATAATAAAGCACTGGACAGCCCTCTTAAATGGATCAACAACCAGCTAGTAAAATAAAACGCCTTCTTGGCATCATCAGCACTATGCTGCTGATGTATGCTGCGCCGGCATTATATGCAGAGGAATCGCTAAGGCTTCCTCCTCTGCATCAGGCCAGCTATAGTATTGAAAAATATGCGACTCAGATTGGTGAAATGCATACTCGCCTGACAAGCTCGGATAACGGATTCATATATCAGTCGACAACTTCTGCAACCGGCTTTGTTGCACTGTTCAGTAGTGATGACCTGGTGGAGACCAGCGTGCTCGTTCAGCCCGCTGGCGATCAGCAACACCTTATCCAGCAACGAGAATTCACATCCAGCCAGGGCCGCAAACATCGCAAGAACCAGAAAATCACATTCAGCCCAACCGACGCACAACATGTCAGCATTTCCGGCGTTTATAAAAAACGCTCATACCAGCTGGACACTGTTGCTCCCGTATGGGGAAGACATATGCTGCCGCTATTAATGAGCAGCAACCTGCAACAGTCACCGTCATCTCAGCAGGCCGGGTTTACTATCACAGATCGCGGCAGGCTATATCAATACAACTATACTTTTCTTAAGAAGGAAAAGTTGCGACTCTCTGACAAACAGATTCCAGTAATCAAATTCAAAATTTCCAGAAAGGGCAGTGACCGCTTCTCATATGTCTGGTTATCTGAAAATCACAATTACCTGCCTGTGAAGATAGATCAGCATAAAGATGGTGAGCTGCACATTAGTATGCTATTAACGAAATACAGAAGAATATAGAAAGCACTTGATATGACAGAATTTTATGACGAAGAAGGCAACTGGGTTAGTAAAACCCAGCGCAAGAAAGAATGTGACGCCATGCAGGAAATTGGTGAGCGGATGATACAGCTCAATCATGAAGAACTCTCCCAGATCGAGATGGATGACGAACTCAGGCGTGCCGTTGAAGAAGCACAGCGTATGAAATCACACGGCGCACTGAAGCGTCAGCGGCAGTACATTGGAAAACTCATTCGTGGGCTGGATGCAGAAACACTTTCCACCCAGCTTGATAAAGTGCTACACAAACACGACATTTATAATGCAGAATTCAAACGTCTTGAAAAGTGGCGTGACACGCTTTTAGAAGAAGGCGACCAGGGTATTAACGACTTTGTCGAGCACTACCCACTAACCGACCGCCACCACCTCAGGCAACTGGTGAGAAATGCACACCGTGAAAAAAAGGCTAACAAGCCACCGACTGCATATCGACAGATTTTCAAGTACATACGCGAAATAACAGAACAGTCTGATGCCAGCGAAGGCACATCCTGATGGACACAGCCGTGAGGCGAACTATACTCATTACTGGCATTGCCTGATTAATCAATATATTCAGGGCAATAACAAATCATTACACAATTTGCTTATTCATTTTCAAAGCACAATAGTTCAGACCGGAAACCGGTCAGTGACTTATAGAATAATATATTAGAGGCGTGTTTATGGACTTTACCAGTATCCACAACTTTTATGAGCACCTGGTCATTGATTACCTCAGGCATGAGGTCGTCGACACACTGGATAATCAGTCCACAGATTTCATACTGGATGTTGCCTGCTACGCACTCACTCGATTACCCGCACGCTATGTCAGGCATGAAATAGACATGGCTTTCTACCTGTCATCTGAAGAACGCCTGGAAATGATAGCCCAGGTAAAAAAAGCCGTTGATGAGTCTGTCGAGTACATCAGTGAAAACTTCAACCGTAACCAGCGTTATGACTAGGTAACTTAATCCCTGTTGCAAGCAATAAAGCAAAAGAAAAAAGAAAACGCGAATGAACGCTAATGCACGCTAATTAATACAAAATAACTATAATTACGATACGGCATAATACGCCGTAGGCGTATAAAAAACATTTGCGTTTATTTGCGTTCATTCGCGTTTTCTTCTGCTTTTTTTGATCTGAGTTATTAACACCCAGTAATATCCCTGAGGTACAAAAAAGCCCCTGTCCATAATGGACAGGGGCTTCAGACTTTGAGTAGTAGTACCTGTACCGTTTAAGTTAACGCGTTAATTAAACTGGCCAGGCTTTTACTTCACCTGGTACATTCATGCAGCAACGTTTGAGTGAGCACCTCGCCTGAAGCTCAATGCATCACCTTCAACATCCACCTCAATGACATCTCCAGGCATAAAGTCACCCTGCAGCAACTGCTGTGCAAGTGAGTTTTCCAGCTGCTGCTGAATGGCACGTTTCAGTGGCCGCGCACCATATACCGGATCAAATCCAGCCTCGCCCAGTTTATCCAGTGCGGCTTCTGTTAACTGTAGATCCATATCCTTATCCTGTAATCGTTTACGCAGATAGCTAATCTGGATAGCGGTAATAGAACGTATCTGCTCACGACCCAGCGGATGAAATACTACCGATTCGTCTACCCTGTTGATAAATTCAGGACGGAAATGCTGACCTACAATTTCCATGACTGCAGCCTTCATACCTTCGAAGTCTCCTTTTTCCGAGAATTCCTGAATTTGCTGTGAGCCCAGGTTAGATGTCATCACAATAACCGTGTTTCTAAAATCCACAGTACGTCCCTGGCCATCCGTCAGTCGACCATCATCCAGTACCTGCAATAACACATTGAATACATCCGGATGTGCTTTCTCAACTTCATCCAGCAGAATCACCGAATAAGGCTTACGTCGTACTGCCTCAGTCAGGTAACCACCCTCTTCATAACCAACATAGCCTGGAGGCGCACCAATAAGACGAGCGACGGAATGTTTCTCCATAAACTCGGACATGTCGATACGCACCATCGCTTCTTCTGTATCAAACAGGAAACTGGCCAGTGCTTTTGTTAACTCGGTTTTACCCACACCCGTTGGCCCAAGGAAAAGGAATGAACCATTAGGTCGATCCGGATCTGACAAACCTGCACGTGAACGACGAATAGCATTCGATACGGATGCAACCGCATCTTCCTGCCCTACTACACGGCGACCAATTTCTTCTTCCATTCGTAACAGTTTTTCTTTCTCGCCTTCCATCATTTTGGCGACGGGTATACCGGTTGAGCGAGAAACGACTTCTGCGATTTCTTCTTCAGTGACACGATTACGCAGCAACTTCATTTCCTGCATTTCGGCCTGCGAAGCAACATCGAGCTGTTTTTCAAGTTCAGGTATACGTCCGTACTGTAACTCGGACATACGCGCAAGATCATTCGCACGACGTGCGGTTTCCAGCTCGAGACGTGCCTGCTCCAGCTGCTCTTTAATACTTGCCGTTCCATGCAGTGCTGCTTTTTCAGATGTCCATACTTCGTCCAGTTCCTGGTATTCCTGTTCCAGTGTATCGATTTCTTCCTGCAACTTAAGCAGACGTTCTCTTGAGGCCTTGTCATCTTCCTTACTCAGGGCTTCACGTTCTATCTTTAACTGAATAAGCCTGCGCTCAAGACGATCCATCGATTCCGGCTTGGAGTCAATTTCCATTCGAATTCGGCTAGCTGCCTCATCGACCAGGTCGATGGCCTTGTCTGGCAACTGGCGATCGGTAACATATCGATGTGAAAGCGTTGCGGCAGAGACGATCGCGGGATCTGTAATATCAACACCATGATGCACTTCGTAACGTTCTTTCAGGCCACGTAAAATAGCAATGGTATCTTCAACGCTAGGCTCATCGACCAGTACTTTCTGGAAACGACGTTCAAGTGCTGCATCTTTCTCGATGTACTGTCGATATTCATCCAGTGTGGTTGCACCGACACAGTGTAACTCACCGCGCGCAAGTGCAGGCTTCAACATGTTACCTGCATCCATTGCACCTTCAGATTTACCTGCACCCACCATGGTGTGTATTTCATCGATGAACAGGATAATCTGGCCTTCCTGTTTAGCAAGATCATTCAATACTGCTTTCAGGCGTTCTTCGAATTCACCACGGAATTTTGCACCGGCAATCAGTGCACCCAGATCAAGAGACAGCAGGCGTTTATTACGTAAACCATCGGGCACTTCGCCATTAACAATACGTTGTGCCAAACCTTCAACAATGGCGGTTTTACCGACACCGGGTTCGCCGATTAATACCGGGTTATTTTTTGTGCGTCGTTGTAATACCTGAATGGTACGACGAATTTCTTCGTCACGACCAATCACCGGATCGAGTTTTCCCTGCTCAGCACGCTCGGTTAAATCGATCGTATATTTTTCCAGTGCCTGACGCTGGTCTTCCGCATTCGGATCATTCACGCTTTGTCCACCGCGTACCTTGTCGATCGATTCCTCAAGTGCTTTTTTATCGGCACCGAACTCACGCAGAATATCACCAATGCGCGATTTCTCTTCGATGCATGCAAGCACAAACAGTTCGCTGGAGATGTAATCATCCTTGCGCTTCTGTGCCAGTTTGTCAGACACATTCAGTATACGACCGAGGTCATTCGACAGATGAACATCACCGGCATGGCCTTCAATCTGTGGCAGATGTTCAATCTCTTCACCCAGCTTGGAACGCAGGCCATTTACATTGACATTACTCATGGTCAACAAGTGGCGCACGGATCCACCATCCTGGTCAAGCAAGGCAAGCATCAGGTGTACGGGTTCAATAAACTGGTGATCACGACCAACGGCAAGGGATTGCGCTTCGGACAGCGCCATCTGAAATTTACTGGTTAATCTATCCATTCTCATGGCATAGCCTCATATGAAATTCTATTACCTAGGAGATATGGGTATATCCAGGCAAATTCAAGGGCACTGGTCGTAAAACAGGCAGCTGACTGGTGAGACATTGATCTGTAGCAACAGGCTACAACCGTCAGAACAAAGGATATTAACTACCAAAGCGTTGCAGGATCTCATTCGCTGACATCGGCTCTCCCAGCAAATAGCCCTGTGCAATATCACAGTTATTCTGATGCAGGAATTCCCAGTGAGCTTCGGACGACACTCCTTCTGCAACCACCGTTAGCCCCATTTTATGAGCCATGGCAATCACCGCTGCGGCGATCTCCATATCGTCCTTATCATCGGGAATTTCCATAATAAATGCCTTGTCGATTTTAAGCGTGTCAATCGGTAGGCGTTTCAGGTAGTTAAGGGAAGAATAGCCGGTTCCGAAGTCATCAATAGTCACTGAAATACCCAGTGACTTAATCTGGCTAAGCAGGTCAATCGCATGATCCAGCTGCTCCATGAGTATGGTTTCGGTTATTTCAAGATCCAGCTTTACAGCTCTGAAATCGGTTTCGGCCAGCACATCCTGGATGGTATCAATCAGGTATGGATCCCTGAACTGCCGGGTTGACAGATTGACCGACAATTCAAGGTCTTCCATGCCTTTCTGCTGCAAGCTCCTGACTTCCCGGCAGGCATTACGCAATACCCATTGCCCCAGTTTAACCATTAATCCGGCGGTTTCAGCTATCGGTATAAAATACTCCGGTGATAACTCGCCCTTGATTTCATGATCCCAGCGAACCAGTGCTTCTACACCGACAATGCGATTATCGTTGATGGAAAATTTCGGCTGAAACTTCAGGTACAGTTCGTTGCTATCGATGGCGCGGCGCAAATCATTCTCGATCATCAGGTGATCAACAATTTGTGCATTCATTTCTTCGGTAAAGAACTGGTAATTATTTCTTCCCGAGCCCTTGGCCTTGTACATCGCCATATCGGCATTCTTCAACAGAATATCTGCATTCAGGCTATCTGCGGGCGCCAGGGTAATTCCAATACTGGGCGTGATCAGTATTTCATTTTTGAGTAACTGTACAGGATGCGACATCGTTTCCATAATTTTACGCGCCACGGCAGAAGCACCGGACATGCCATCGATGTCTGTGAGTAAAATTACAAATTCATCACCACCCATACGGGCAACGGTATCCTGGTGACGCACACACTGCCGAAGTGACTCCGCCACTTTCATCAGCAGCGCATCACCTACATCATGTCCCATAGAATCGTTAATACGCTTAAATTCATCCAGGTCAAGATAGAGGAGTGCCGCACTACTACCGGAACGTTGCAGACTCTTCAGCACCTGCTCGAGACGGTCACGAAACAGTACGCGATTTGCAAGGCCCGTTAAACTGTCAACATAGGCCAGCTCTTCCATACGCATGCGCGCTTCTTTTAACTGGGAAACATCTTCACAGACGGTTACAAAATGGCTGATCTGCTGTTTGTCATTAAGAATTGATGAGATGGACATGAGTACCCAGATGCATTCTCCATTTTTCTTACGCACCTGGATTTCACCCTGCCATTCTTCTCCTGCGCTAATAATTGCCCACAGATCGGATAGCATTTCCATATCTACATCTTCCGGACGGAAGATACGTGCATTTTGCCCAACCAGTTCTTCCTGGGTGTACTCGGTAGTACTGCACAGCTTGGGATTCACATATTCAATCTGCGCTTCCTGGTTAGTAATCATCACCATTGAGCCACTTTGCTCTATAGCGGAAGACAGCATTTTCAGTTGTAACTGCTGGCTTCTAACGTCACTTAAATCTTTTATACCCTCGACCATCCCGTCATAGTTACCATGGGAATCGAGCAGAGTGGCCGATTCGACCTGGATCAATATGCTCTGTCCATCATTGTGAATCAGCTCAATATCATACACCCCGGGAAGGCTTCGTTTACGTTCCGAAATCTGGTCTTTGAGCACTTTCCGGTTGGCTTCATCAACATAGTCGAGCACGGAATGTCCCAGCATTTCATCAACACTGCAACCGAGCATGTCTGCCAGCGCCTGGTTCACAAACTGGATATTGTTATAACGGTCGATTACCCAGATGCCTTCGTTAAGATTTTCAACAATACGCTTATAGCGGTTTTCACTGGTCGCAAGGTCACGCATAACCGTGAAGACATGCAGGGCCCAGCCCTTCTCATCACGCTTAATGACCGTGGCCTGCACCTCGACATCTCGCCATTCACCACGCTTATTTCTTATACGGAAACTGCAGTTGAGCTTTTTAAGATCGCCTGAATAGAGTTTATTGAACAGGCTGATGACCCTGGCGTGATCGTTAGGGTGTAACTGCTGGCCCCACCAGCTCTGGAAAATCTCCGCCGATGGGATCTCTTCCGGTGTGTAACCCAGTATCTGTGCCCAGCTGGCACTTACATTCAGGCTGGGGGTGGGCGGCAGGCAATAATCACATAAACCAACATTGCACAGGCTAAGCGCCAGTGCATTGGCCTGTTGTGTATCAATGTTTAACGCCCGCGCCATACAGAAATCACCTGAGTAAAGATTAATACCTTATAGTAGATGATTATTTCAAAAAAGTCTTAGAATATGGCTATATCTTGTTATTTTTTATAGTTTTTTCGCTTAAAAAGATCACTCCTGCGACTCACCAGGCGGTCCAGAAACAGCAAACCATCGAGATGATCCATCTCATGCTGTATAGCCCTGGCCTCAAAACCTGAAGATTCAATCTCGTGAGTCGTGCCGTTTTCATCCTGGTAATTTAGCCGAATTGTTTCAGCGCGAATCACATTACCGGTAAAATCCGGCACTGACAAACAGCCTTCACGCCCCATTACCATGCCATCCCAGTGTGTGATTTCCGGGTTGATCATGATCATGTGCCCATGGTTATCGACCGGCTTTTTCATACCGGAAACATCGACAATGACAACCCGCCTGAACATATTTACCTGGGGTGCCGCAATACCGACTGCACCGGGCCCGGCCTGCCTGGCCTGTTCAAGCTGACGAATAAAATCCAGCAGCTCACGGTCTACAGTCTCGACTGCCTCTGAAACCTGCTTAAGCCGATCATCAGGGTAGGTTAATATTTCCATTAAACCCGCTACCCCCGCAACGTACTGATTTCGTCAATATTTACCTCGATATCCGAGTCGAAGTCATCCAGTGCCTGATGTAGTGCATCGACCCCCTGGCTGGCCACACCTTCCATCGACATAATGTAAATTGGCTTCTCCTTACTGCCACCCACATCGGTTTCAAGATCGATTATATTCATACCCGCCTCTGCCAGCGCTGCGGTAACCTGGGCGACGATACCACTGCGGTCTGCACCATATACTGTCACCTGCACATCAGGTTCTGGTGATTCACCAGTAGATGACACATCCTCATCAATGTGAAGATGCAGGCCCAGCGAGTCGCAGGTACCTGACAGCACTTTCCGTAAATCCGTATCTTCACCATGTGATACCCGCAGCATAATGGCGAAATTAGCTCCAAGACGCATCATCGAGGCCTGTGCCAGACTGCAGTCTGCCTTATACAGGGCGCCTGTCACCGCAGCGACAATGCCGGGCTGATCCGCTCCGACCAGGGTTAATACTGAGCACTTCATGCTGTTTCCCTCAAAAGTAAAATTTAAGCCTGTATCCAGATCATACTCGCCTGTCGACCGGTTTTACCATCTCGGCGGTAGGAGTAAAAGTGATCTGTATCAGTCCAGGTGCAGTAATCACCACCATAGACATCATCTATACCGATGCGCGACAGTCGCAAACGCGCCAGCTGGTAAATATCGGCGAGATAATGCCCGGGGCGTGTCGGACTGAAGGCAGCCTCGGTGGATTGCAGGTCCCTTACAAAAACCTCACGCACCTCTTCACCCACCTCGAAAGCCGTTGCCCCTATCGCCGGACCCAGCCAGACCATAAGCTGATCTGCTGGTTGCTGTAATGAGGCACATGTTGCTTCAACTACACCATCCGCCAACCCCCGCCAGCC
>JBFHVK010000076.1:0-10709 GCA_041589615.1 Gammaproteobacteria bacterium
AACTATATCCAGTGATCGCTTAATTAAATGTTGTACATTTTTTGTTATTGACCAGGTTACTTTCTGAATGTTCATTTTCACATAATTGGTATTATATCTATGATCTAATTCATTCGATTTAATGACAGCGTCATTTGATTCATCCTGATGTTTGCCGTAACGAAATACTCGGTATAGGAATAATGGATTACCTACTATATATCTTTTCCACATGCGTTCTGGTTCCTGGAGTATTCTCCATGACCATTCCATGCCTATTTCACGTATCCATCTTGGAGCACGTATTTTATTTCCAGAATAGAAATCGAATAAGCCCCCAACTCCCATTGCAACTTTAGTGTTCAATTTATCTAAATTATCTGCGATCCATAAATCCTGTCTTGGTGCACCCATACCAACTAGTAATAATTCAGCACCAGATGTATTGATTTTGTTGATAATTTCCGGATTGTATGATTCATCGAAATGACCATGATGTGTTCCACATATCAATAAACCTGGGTAGCGTTGTTTCATAACCTCAGAGCATTTATGGGCAATTCCAGGTTCGGATCCTAGTAAATATATCTTCGTTTTTCTTTTAGTAGCCTCTTCACATAAAATCGGAAACATGTCAGTTCCATTAACATTTTCTTTCAGTGATACTTTCTGCATACGTGAACCTATATGTATACCGATACCGTCTGGTAATACATGATCAATCTGTTGTAATAACTTCTTATATGCCTCATTTTTAAATGTAATATTAAGACAGTCTGGATTTACAAATGCGAATTGCTTTTTAACCTTACCTTTTGTATTCATTAGTATCCACTTGACGGCGTCATTCATGGATGTGTTCCATACTGGAATATTAAAGAAATCAATATGGTATGGAGTATGATATTCTTTCGAACCACCCAGAAAACTGCTTATTGCATTTCGAACAACTATTCCAATATCACTCTTAAATGATTTCTTATATAAATATTCCAGGTTTGCCGATTCTTCATCTTCGTGTGCTATTCGGACTTTCTTTCTTAATCTATATATTGATATAAGACCAGGTTTCACACTTAATACATCTGAGTTATGTCCGCTATTAATGGCTGGCCCAACAAATGCGATATCGCCTTTTATAATATTGATAAGGCTAGCCATGCTTTTTCCCGGGAAGTCACTATTAAATTCCAGAAGGTCTACGCTAGTACCATTCCTTCCTGTAATACTGATTTTTTCAAAACCCGTACCTGTGTAATATATGGCTATTAAATAACGTGCTGTTAACAGTGGGGAGAGTAAGATCGTTATGGCAAGAGCAATAACTGGATCTATGTATTTACCCAGTATTTGCCCAGTTTGCATACTCAATATCTTCTTATGTTTTTTGATTTGCGTACGTAACTGTCTTATCAACCTATGATTCAATGTGAGTGCTAATGTTGAATGTGGCATACTCATTTACCTGCATATTTACTATGATATTTAGAAGATTGCAGTTTGTATGCCACATAGGGATATGTTTTATAAGGTACTGATTAATATAGATTAAATGCCATAATGGAAATGTCACTTAACAGCCTTGTATCACTCAGCTTCGCATATTGCAAATAGCCTAACCGGCTATTTGCAAATCGCGAATAATCTGTTTCTTGTGTACACGTGATACCAGTTTACTGGCGATATATTCCATTTTGAGGTAGATGTTCTGTGGTATTAGATACATCAGATATGCTGCTGACATGGTTGCTATAGTGCGTGCAGGTTCCTCGAATACTATACCGTAGTCTGATTTCATCGACTTATTAAAGAAGTGTACTGCCATATCACCCATTCTGAGCCTTATTGCCTGTCTGGCCAGGTAGCGAAGTTGATATGCCCTTGCTCTTTTTTCCCAACGTTGTATAAATACTGGCGCATACAGACGTGTACATTCGATGACTGTTTCCCATGAGTCATACTGCGCATGTAAACTAGCAGATAGACCTCCTTCATTGAGTCTATAGTAAGTGAGTGCATAGCCAAGTCCCTCGACTCTCCAGTTAGTCTGTAAAGCAATTCTTGTCCAGCATTCGATATCTTCTGATCTGCGTAAACGTGCATCGAAATAAAATGTTTCGTAGTCACCATGATAATTATCCTGGTAACTAATCTGTTCGAATACACGCTTTCTAATAACAGGGGCAGAACCGTTGCCAACAGGGTTTCTGCAAAGTATATCAGAAGCACAGATATGTCTTAATTTTGGCATTTGATAATAACCAGTTTTACGTCCATCGACTTCCATAAATTCCGAACGACTAAAGCTTAAACCAACTTCAGGTTTGGTGTCGAGATGTTCAACATGATATTTTAATTTGTCGTTATGCCATATATCATCAGAATCAATGAATGCAATATATTCTCCTTTTGCATTATTGATTCCCGTATTACGAGCAGCGGCAAGGCCACGATTATGTTTATGATTAACAATCCTGATACGAGGATCTATATGCTTCTCACATAAGGAGAGACTATTATCGGTTGAGCAGTCGTTTACAATGATCAGTTCGAAATCTGTGTAACTCTGGGAGAGTACAGAGGCTATAGCGTCATTAATAAATCTTTCTACATTGTAAACAGGCATAACTACAGATACACGAGCTGTATTTAGGGTGTGGTGCGACATGGTTGTTTCCTCCGGGGTGGTAAAATAAAGCCGTGGGAGGCTTTCTGATTGAACTGCTTTCCTACCCAGTAGGTAAACAGAGGTTGTAAGAGTATATGGGTTACGAGGATTGCAATCGAAACACCTGTAAGACCCCATTCGATGCCAGTTATCACAGCGGCATATAAAAATAGCGTGAAAATAAACTGCCACAGGGCGTCTATATCAGGTCTGTTTGACGCTCTTAATAGTTGTGTGGCCGATTCTGCAAAGGGTCTTGTGATTGCTGATATACAAATAATCATCAAAATGGGTAATGCACCTTCATTAATCCACCGTTCTCCAAATAACAATGGCACATAAATGGGTGCAGTTAATACCTGAAATAAAATTACAGGAATTGAAATACGTGATATTGTAATCAGGGCCTTTTTATATCTCTCATACATTTGTATGTTGCTATCTGCTTCACATAAATGTGGATATAGTGTCGTTGTATACGCATTTATAAATCCCTGGCTAATACCAATTCCAGCATTGTATGCAAAGAAATATATCCCAAGTGCTTCTAGTCCTAAGATACTTCCAATTAATAAATAATCTATATGGTTTCGTATTGCTATAATAAAGTCTGCTATAACTACATGCTTCGAATAACTGAAGATGACACGCCATTCATCAAATGTGATTACTTTTCCTGGCCTCCATTTGCTGGCATATCTGTAAATTACGGCCCATGTTGGTGCAGCAAGCAGTTTTGGTATGATGAGTGACCAGAAGCCAAATCCACTAATAGCGAGAATTATGGTCATTCCACTGTCAACTACTGTTTGAAGTGTTTCAGATTTTGCCGTTACATCAAGTTGATTATTTCTAATTACCAGGGCTGACTGAATGGTTGCGAATGGTAGAACGAAATAGGTAAGTCCTAATGCCATAATAGCCAGACCTAGTTCTAGATTGTCATGCCACAGCATAAATACAACTGATAATATACTTTGTATTATAAAAAGAACTATGCAGAGTAACCAGTTAATCCAGTACGCACTATTGCATAATCTATCTAATTCAGACAGGTTACATTGCACTATTTTATTTGTAACTGTACCTCTAATAAATACATGAACTAATTCATTAACTGTTAATGCTAGTGCAGCAATACCAAAATCTTCAGGAAATAGTATTCGTGCAATAGTTATGGATGCTATTAAGCGTATAATCCTGTTAGCAATTTGAGACAATCCCATGTAACTTAGATTTTTAAAGAATCGATTTGCTAAAAATGTACGTATATATGAGTTTATATTTTCCTTAGATATTAATGTTAATATGTTTATAGTGCTACGCATAACCGATACCTACGCCGAACCTTTCGAGTTATGCTTAATTAATGCCTGTGTATATATTTCACTCATCGTTACAGCGATTCTTTCCCAGTTATATAGTTTTTCTAGCTTATTGTTACCTGTCTCACCCATTCTTTGTCCTTCGAGAGGGTTCTGAATAAGGCGTATAATCGCCTCAGCAATATAATCTGCACGTGGGATACACAATAAACCATCTTCCTCATCATCTATAACAGTTCGTAAAACTGGAATATCAGCAGCAACAACAGGTTTTTTATAGTGCCATGCTTCAAGGTATATCACGCCAAGGCTTTCTTTTCTGGAAGCAACACACAGCATGTCGCAAGCTGCTAAAGCTGAGCATTTGTCAATATCTGAAATAAATTCTTTTCTGATGATTCTGTTATCAGTTATATTAGAAAAGAATTTATCTGCATCTTTATCTCCGGGGCCAATAAATAAAAATCTGGTATCTGGATATTTTTTCCAGATGATATTTGCAGAAGCGTAAAGTTCCTTGTACCCTTTTTCTTCAACGAGCCGTCCTAAGAAAAGTATAAGTGGATGATTCTCTGCCTTAATCTCTTCTCTAAACTGATGTCCATCAGCATTTTCCTCTAGCAACGTAGATACAGGACATACATGAACTTTTTCATGGTCTGCACCCATTTGAATGAGGAACTCCTTTTCATAGGCTGTCATAGTAATCAGCGCATCTGCCTGTTTATATATCTTTTTAAATGCTTTACTAGACCATGCTGTGCCATCAGGTTCTTCTGTGTTTGCTAGAGGCGTCCAGATGAAGGGTTTATTCTGTTTGCGTGCGGTCGCAAGTGCTATTTCAGTGGAAGGTGTCAGCCCATTATATACGGAGTGGATAATGTCATAATCACGAGCAATTCTATCAACCTCTTTGCTTATGGATGAGCTATATAATTTATTAAATATTTTTCGAGCAGATCTTCTATCAGGAATATGCTGTGCTAATTGCCTGAGTGGGAGTTTCATAAATTTAGAAGGTGATATCTGGTGTACTGTAATTCCATTATCAAGGAATTCACTAGATTTACTCATCGTTGCAGCCACTTCAAGCTGTTCATCTTCGTTTGAACAGTGATGTAAAACGCCTATCTGCTGGTGTTTACTCAACTGTTTTGCAAGTTCACGTGTGTGTAACTCTGCTCCTCCAATGGCTGGCCAGTATCGCGGTATTACAATCAAACTTCGTATATTGCTCATACTCCACTCCTTGAAGCTGTAAAACCAGTTGCTGCCTTTAGCCCTGATTCTGATTGTGAACATTCAGCTTTCGTATATTTTTGCTGATGTGCTATTCCTAGCATAATTAGCGCTGGCCAGAATAGATATGCAAGGATTTCGAGGTTCTCACCGAAAGTATAAAGAAAAAGCAGTACTAGCATAGCTAATCCAGTACGAGACAGAGAGCTGTTTTGAGCTTTTATTAATAAATCTATAAAGCTTACAAACATAGGAATAGCGAGTGATAGCAGGCCAACCATGCCTTTGACAAAAAGCAGGCCAAACCAGCTATGATGTGACCCTATAGGCATATATTCGACCAGGTGAGGACCTCTTTCTACAATACCATGTCCCCATGCAGGACTGTCATTCTGCCATCGATCGACTGCTATACGCGCAAGTGCTTCTCGAACACGCGTGGAATCAGCTCTTGCAGCCCTGAATCCCTCCCAGAAACTGTTCATAGACTGAACCAGCCATTCACCAATAGTGCCTGCAATGGTGAAAATGGCTGCTCCAAGAAAGTATGTAGACGGTTTATTTAATCTACTTAGTAATGTGGATAGTGTCCAGACTACAACTAAGGTCACAAGTGCTAGCCTGGATTGCGACATAAATATCATAGCCAGACTGCCTGCAATTCCATAAAAACGCCAGCGCGTTGATTTCTCCTGAAGGGCAAGTATGAAATATATATTTGCTACCATGCCAAGCGCTGGTGCCCAGGGTGTAAACATTCTCCAGCGTGGTGATCCACTTCCAGGATCAATTTCGTACAGACTTAATGCAAAGAATTCGGGACCTGGACCACCAATTATTTTCAATGGAGATATATATAAAGTCTGGGGTAATGATACAAGCCAGGCTCCTACAAAAACAGGTAACAAAAATAGTGTATGTCTACATACGATCATGCATGCACGAATGATGAGTTCTGCGCGTATATTCATCATACTAATCAGTGGAAAGATTGCTAATAATGCCCATCCCTTGGCCCAGCCTATAGATGATTTAATCAGTTTCGCGGTACCAAGATCGTTTATGAGATGTCCAATTATCAGACTAATAAGCATAACAAGCATTCCTGTTATCCACACCCAGATAGCAAAAGGAACCTGACGATCACATTCGATCTGATTCCAGCGTTGCCAGAAATATCTCATCAGTAGAATCCACCCAATAACAGGTGCAACTATATACAGAGCACCTAGTATATAAAATATATAAGTGCCTGTGATAGCGAACCAGACTATTCGTTCATCAGTATTTTGCGGAGATATGGCTTGCGTATCCATAGTAATCCCAATGCGATGAGTGAAAAAATAGTGCCTGCAGCTGCACCGCCAAGTGCAAGAATTGCTTTCAGGCGATCTGGTGTATCAGGAAGTGTAGGCTGGGCTAACATCTGAATAAGAGGATAAGATGCAAAGGCATCTGATTTACCAATATCGAGTTTTGCCAGGGCAGTGGTAAATACAGCAGTTGCTACCTGCTGTTTACGATTAAGGTCCTCGAGTGATGCAGCATCATTAGTATTGTTTTCTAATCTAACCTGTAATTCATGCATTTGCTGATCAAGCATTTCCTGTTCTGCTTGCATGCCAATTAATTGTGTATGTAAAGTAACTAATTGCTGGAATAGACCACTTCGATTGTCATTTATTCCCAGTGTAAGTAATTGCTCGACTTTTAGAGATTTACGTAATAAATGCCTGCTTCTATTTAAAAGTTCGACTCTATACTTGTTATTTTTCTCAGTAGCATTAATAACTTTTGGATGGTTGCTGCCCCACTTGGCATTGTATTCGGTTAATAGTGAACTGGATTCTGCAAATGACTGTAAATGACGTTGAAATACTCTATCCTGCTGCAATGACATAGCATCTGCTGCTAGTGAAGGTTCAAGTCCAAGTGTATCTCCCAGGCTATTAACACGGTTGTTCAGTCCACTCAGTTCAGCAACCAGACTTGCACGTTGCGAACGCATACGTTCAATGGTTAATGTAAGTTCCTTGAACTGATCAATAGAAACGATGCTGGAGTCTGTCTGAAAATCAAGTATATTCTTCTGTGCATCTGTGAGTTTATTACTAAAGCTGCTGAGCATAGTGCGTATGGCATTTTCTCTACTTTGCGATTCGTCATTTCTTAACCAGTTAAGTTGTTCCTGAAGAGATTCATAAAGCGCGATAGACTTATTGTGAGCTAGTTCTGCTGTATCTGCACTTATACTGAAATACATGAGAGTGGACTGATCAACAAGTTTAATTTTTGGCTCACCGAATTCATCAAGTGACAGATTAAGTTTATTAGCAGCACTCATAAGAACTGGTTCACTGGACGCTATTGCCTTGTAATTAACTTTTGGATCAAGAGAAGTCCCTGAATATGATGAGCTTATGGTTGCAGATGCCTGGCCAATACTATCAAGGCTGACTGCATGACCTGCACCCGTACCGGGCAATATAAGCGTCCATTTGCTTGTATAACTTGGTTTACTTATGGTAGTTATCAGAACTGCGGGAGTCCATAGAACAATAATAAGAAAAAGGCTCAATAAAATATATGCCTTTCTTCTCTGTGACTGTGTCATATGACTGCCATTCACTACGGCATTCAAGAAACTATGCCTGATAAAATTATTACGTTCTGTAGACTTATGATCAGTCATATTATTATTCACTTAAAATAATGAAAATGGCAGTAGAATATCGGTTAACGTCCTGCCAACTTCTCTTAGATTAGTTACACTGGAGTCGTAACAGGCAATTCCATCACCTGGCATAATATGTGGATTGTATGCATCGCGTTTTCGATGAGTCACGAGTTTTTCAAGTGTGCGCTCAATGATTTCTGCTTCACCACTTACCGGATTAGTACTCACAAGAATAGTGGTTCTATTACTATTACTTGCAGAGCTGCCACCAACGCAATTGGCTGATATCGCTGCTGATAAAAGTCGTGTGCCATAGGGCAGGCTGGTTGCATGACGGCTAATACCTGAACTTGCATTACTGGTAGATGGTGAGGTCAGGTTAGATATAAATACTCGAACACCTGGTGGCGTTATACTTGAAGGACGTACAAGCTTGCTGTCGAAGTATCCAGTTGAAGGTATATAGATTCGGTCACCCGCAGCTAGTGCAGGTAGCTGTAAAAGGGCACCATCGAACACACCAGATAAGTCGTAAATACTCTGTTTACCATTTCGCATAAGATAAACTTTCTTAATATTTGCATCTGGTCGTATTCCACCTGCGGCCTGCAAAGCACTACTAATAAGTCTACTGGTTGGAAAGTCTCCAGACCATTGAGTTGATTGTTGTAAGCGTTCATCAGCTTTTCTTGCATTTACAGTGACAAGGCCAGGATTAAAAACTGCACCTAGTACCTGTACCTGTGCAGCTGCCCATTGTTGTGGACGTAGGCTTACACGCAGAAATTTCTTTTTGAATAGTTTATTATCTATTAGACTCTGAATAATCAGTTTTTCTGCTTTTGCTGGTGTGTAGCCAGCGACAAAGATGGGTTCAATAAAGGGAAGACCAATTGTTCCATCAATATTCACTTCATAAACACCACTAAACTCACTACCTTCATGTACCAGGATCTGCACTCTATCACCAGGTGAGAGTGGAGGTGCGGTATACATAAATGGTTTTTTAGCATTTATCTCACAGGATAAATTTTCCTGATCATTGTTAGTCATTGAACGTGGTAATTCGAGTTCAGCAGGCATATATCTATCGAATGCTTGGTTCTTGCGATATATACTGATATCCCTGTCTGATACGATGTCAAAAACTTCCTGTTCTGTCTGTCCTCGCTGTTTTTTGGGTGAATAATATTCACGGTCAAAATCATCAGGGCCATCAATGCGCTGTCCAAGGCCAGTACATGCACTACAGCCAATTGTTATAGCAACAAGGCTGTAGCGATAGATATTAGTTACACTGAAGTTTTGAATGATTTGTCGCATGATGAATCCCATTAGCTCAGGTGTTCTACAGCAGCTTCTTTATCCATGAAGATTTCAAACACTTCGTGTAGTCTTGTTAGTTCAATTAATGTACGAGCCTCATCAGTTGGATTCAGCAATACGACGTGACCATTTAGCTGGCTGACACTTTTACGTGCACTTAATAGAACAGATAAACCACTTGAGTCCATAAATCCTACCTGGCCAAGATCAAGTACAAGGTGTTGACGACCTTTTTCTACCAGGTCGTGCAGTGCTTTCCGTACACTTCCGGCATCTGCCATAGAGAGACGAACTGGTAATTCTATTACATCGACTTTGCCGTGAGATTCGCGTTGGATATTCATATCTTTTTACCTCATTATATATTCGTGTTTCAGTTAACTATGTATTTGCAAGCACTGTGCCATTAAATTATTAATAATAAAAACAATGAGATAGATTAATGCTTCGCATTTTGAGAGCTTGTTGCCATGTATTGTTCGCATTTTGCAAAGCAAACCGCATTTGTATTTATACCGTGAAGCATTTTGCTTCTTTTTTTAAATTCTGGGTAACACTTGAACAAGCTTGAGCATTCATGCGGAGTAATAGAAATGTATATTTTGTATGAGTTGGTGTAGCGCAGGAGTGACTAATAACCAGTTTCGATAAAGATAATAGATAGATCTGGTTATTTGAGTAGAAATTTAAGTGATAAACGATTTATTCTTGATTTTCGCTGATATTGAATTGAGTTTGTCCAGCTCCTAAGGATATGCCAGCCTCTGCCATTTTCTTCTTTGATATCTTTTATCTCGGAGTTAGGTGGAGTGTATGCTTTTCCACTGTCTAGAATTATTACATTTATATAATTATTATAAATTGTAAATACACATCGAATGCTACAAGTTACTGTCCCTCCATGTTCAATTATGTTGTTTATAGCTTCAGCAATACACACGGTAACCATAAAACAGGACTGTTTTTCAAAACCCATACAACCAAGCAATGTTTGCAGATAAGTATTTAACTGTTCAGAGTCTTCGGTAGCACAATTGAGTCTTGCATATACAATAGTATGCTGATTTAATGTCCTTGGTAGTATAGAAAGCATGTGTAATGTTCCAGTTATATAAATCAATTATGTTCGATTATTAATGCAGATATGTCATCCTCTGTTTGAGATGATCTACCCCAACGATGAATGGCTGTCTCAATTGATTCAACAATTTCATGCAATGATTTAGACTGCGTATTTCTTAACAGACCCATAAGACGTGCTTCACCTAAAATATCATTGTTTGAATTATGACATTCCGTAATACCATCTGAATAAATAATAAGTCGATCATTCTTATTAAGGTAGAAATTACAGTTATGATAATCTGCATCGTCGATACAACCTACAGGAAACCCTCCTTCACCCAGTTTTATAATTTCGCCTGATTGTCTGATAATGAATGGATGAGGATGTCCGGCCTGGCATAGTTTTGCTTTACCGGTATGGCAGTCAATT
>JBFHVK010000077.1:0-10697 GCA_041589615.1 Gammaproteobacteria bacterium
CTTCAGTAGAAGAGTAGAGCTGCATTCGAATCGAATTTAAGTGTGTATCAGCTCTAAACTGTGAGGAAGTTCGGTACCTTGCTGGTTCGCAGGAATGTCAATATCATCTTCTATGAAGATCCTGTTCTTGGTGGTGTTGGGTATTTTGTCAGTCGTATAATTGGCTGATTCTAGATGGTCCAGCAAATACCGTTTTGATATGTCCAGGAAGGTATCTACGTACCGAGTATCAAGCACATCATCTGAATTGCCACAATCTTGACAATGGAAGTCATATTCTGAATACGAGTTTGTGTATTTGTAATCTAATGGATGCATGTCGTATCACCTCCAGATTAATAACAAATGGTCGCATTTGCAAAGTTTTAAATATAAGAAGTCTTAAGGTATTTTCAAGTGATATTCGTCGTAGAAACCCGGAAATGATATTAAAAATATTTATCAGAAATAAATATTTTTAATAAATTATTGAATATTTCAGTACTTGAATTGATGATTTGGATTCATATATTCGTATTACATGTCTGTAAAGCTGGACATGAAATTGATGGGTTTCGTAACATTTAAGTTAAGAGGAGAATTATGCTATGAACTCAATTGATTTGACCCCACTATATCGAAACAGTATTGGTTTTGATCACTTTGGTTCCTTACTGGATAATGCCCTGCGCTCAAATACAACCGCTACAGGTAATCCGCCATACAATATTGAAGTCACCGGGGAAAATCGATATGCAATAAGTATCGCAGTAGCTGGGTATGAAGAAAATGAGCTGGAAATACAAACAGAAAAAGATGTGTTGACCGTAACAGGTAAGCGTGAAGACTCTGGTAAGAGTGAATACCTGTATAAAGGCATTAAGATTCATGATTTTGAGCAGAAATTCAATCTGGCTGATTACATAGAAGTTAAAGGGGCTAGTCTTAAAAATGGCTTGCTTACAATTGATCTTGTAAAGGAATTACCAGAGGCAATGAAGCCAAGAAAAATTGAAATAAACTCATCAGGAAAAGTGCTTGAACATAAGAAAGAAAAAGCTGCCTGATAGATGCGGGGTGATAATACAGCCGGTATTATCACCCTGTATATTTTCTGTAAAGCATGGAGTGAATATTAATTTACACACATTATAGTTTTTGTCTGTATTTGTTTTTTGCCATTACGAGGTGTACAGTACTGATTGAGCGTTCAAGAAAACCACCTTCACAATAGCACAAATAGAACTCCCATAAACGTATAAAGGTATCACTATACCCAAGCGAGCGAATTCTGGATTCATTATGGAAGAAACGTTCGCGCCAGTGACGCAGTGTTTTTGCATAATGCATTCCTATGTCCTGAAGGTTGATGATACGCATATCAGTCGAAGACGTTATAGATTCCGACATGGCTGTAATGGAAGGCAGGCTACCTCCAGGGAAAATATACTTCTGTATAAAGTCTACTTCTTTACGAGCCTGTTTATAGCGCTGATCAGCCATCGTTATTGCCTGTATGCACATAAGTCCATTTTCATTAAGCAGGCTTGAGCATTTTTTGAAGTAGGTGTTTAGATTGTTTAAACCTACAGCTTCAATCATCTCTATGGAAACCAGCTTGTCATATGAGCCATCAAGATCACGGTAATCCTGTAGTAAAAGGGTTATCTGATCTTCTAGTGACTCCTCCAGAATGCGCTCTCGAGCAAAGTCATACTGTTGCTGTGATATCGTTGTGGTTGTGACCTTGCAGCCATAATATTTAGCAGCATGTATTGCCATGCCACCCCAGCCTGTACCTATTTCCAGGAGATGATCGTCAGGGGTTAAATCTAATTTTTTACAAATAGTATCAAGCTTGTTGAATGATGCCTGCTCAAGACTGCACTCTTTGCCGGTAAATATTGCAGATGAATACATCATTGATTTATCGAGCATGAGGGAAAATAAGTCATTACCAATATCATAATGAGCGGAGATATTACGTTTGCTGCCACTCCGACTGTTACGGTTGAGCCAGTGGAAAACCTGATTTAATGGTGCAGTAATTTTGCTGAGGCCACTGTCCATGTCATCAATAACATGTCTATTAATAAGAAGTAACTGAACAAGGTTTGTGAGATTGTCACAATCCCAGTCGCCGAGGAAGTATGATTCTCCAGCACCAACACTTCCTGCGAACGTAACTGAACTATAAAATGAAGAACTGCGTACCGTGATGACAGCCTTCAGATTGCATTTATCTGTATTCCCAAACTCGTGAATTTGATTATTATCGATAATCTGTATCGTTCCTTTGGTGATCTTATCCAGCTTCTGCAGGACAGCATACTTTGCGAAATTATCGAGTAAGCGTGTGCTTGATCGAAGTGGAGTTGATCTAACTTGTGATTCAGATTCTGATATTATGTTTGATTTCATTCCCGCTACCTCATTTATTCTTTGTGAATGATGGTATTATTTTCATAGGGTGTGTATAAACCGGTGTGCGTTTGAGCCATAATTTAAGTGCTTCATAATAAATGCTTGCAGATATCTTCATGGTTATAAAAGGAAACTTAATCAAGTTACTGGCTAATGTCGAACTTGTGATTTCCTGTGAATCCAGGCTCAGGCTGGCATCAAAGACGAGTTTTTGATCTTGCCAGTTTTCAATATGTACAGACAGGCTATCAGCAGGCTGTGATAATTGCCATTTATAGTCCTGATTCATAGGATTAAATGGGGAAACATGAAAACGTTTCTGCAGGTGATACTCGTGTCTTTTGCTATTACCTGTATTGTCGAGCTCTGAAAATACATAACAGTGTTGCTCACCCCAGGGAGTATTGTTAACTTCAGCGACTATCGCGCGAACTCTAGTACCTGTTTTATCATAACAGTAGTAAAAACTAACTGGATTGAAGCCATATCCGAAGTAATTTAGATGTGTTAATAGCATTACCGGGCCATTTATGATTACACCTGTTTCTGTTTTTACAAGCTTAATAATCGATGATTTAAGGGATGATTCAGGTTCACCGAAATGACTATTTCGATTGAACCAGGCAATATTAAAACTTCTCGCGGACCATAATAAGTAACCATCAAATAGCTCTGGAATTTCGTCAAGGTCTAATAGAACCATAAACATTTTATAGTCGAATTCGTGAGTCGTAGGGGTGTGACGACGATGCTTAACCTGTCCGACGTAAAGTTTGCTGTTCATGTTGCAAGCATTCTCCAAAATCATTCAAGGTATCAAGTGCACTCACCACGCCATCCTCATGGAATCCATAACGCCAGTATGCACCAGCATAAAAGCATCGATTAATTCCATTTAACTGACTATGTTTCTTCTGTGATTCAATACCTCGTGGTGTAAAAATTGGGTGAGAGTAATTAACGCGTTTAATAATTTTATTATTATCTATAGATTCTGTATTGTTGAGTGTGACACAGAAAGTATCGTGACTTTTAATATGTTGTAGTATGTTCATGTTATAGGTAACTGCTACTGGTGTATGCAGGTTTCCTGTGCGGTGGTAATTCCAGGCGGCCCAGGCCTTTTTTCTTTGTGGGAGAAGAGAGGTATCAGTATGTAAAATGGCCTCATTATCCTGATATGGGAATGCTGATAGTATACGTTCCTCAATTTCATATGGCTTGTCTATTATTTTAAGAGCCTGGTCTGCATGACAGGCAAAAAATACATAATCAAATTTTTCAGATTGTGTATCTGATGTTGTTACTTCTACATGGTCTGTATATCGCATGACCTTCTTTACTATACTGTTCAATCGAATTCTGTCTTTGAATTGTGCAGTCAATTTATCAACATATGATCTGGAGCCGCCAGAGATGACAAACCAGTCTGGTCGATCATTAATATTGAGTAACCCATGGTTGTCGAAAAATCGAATAAAGAATCTGGCTGGAAATGACATCATTTGTTCGTAACTAGATGACCAGATTGCTGAACCCATAGGGATTATATACTGGTCTATAAACTGGCCTGAATAGTTTCGTTGTTTGAGGTAATCACCAAGACTTATGTCTGTGTCGTTTGAAGTAAGTAACTCTGTAGACTCTTTATTGAACCTCAGAATGTCTTTAATCATCCTGTAAAAAGATGGTTTGAACAGGTTTCCCCGTTGTGCGAAAAGTGAATTCAGGTTGTTTCCATTGTATTCGAGTTTGCTAAGTTCACATTTTACGCTGAAACTCATATTGGTTTTTTCTGATCTTACATCAAGCTCATCCAGTAATCTTATAAAGTTTGGGTAGGTCTTTTCGTTAAAAACAATAAATCCAGTATCGATATTGTGGCTAGTGCCGTTGTGCAATATATTATGTGTGTGCGTATGACCACCAATATAGCTATTTGATTCAAAAACAGTTATATCGTGATGTTTATGCAAATGATAGGCGAGTACATTTCCTGAAATCCCTGTACCAATAATCGCTATTTTCATATTCATGGCCTTTTCACTGTATCTATACTTTCGGTAATGGATTTGTTATGAGGAACAAGTTGTATTTTTTCAACTTTGTATCCCATGTCATTGCTGATTCTGACTAACTCCTGATATTTCTTATGATCTAGTTGTGGTGTTCTTGCCATAATCCAGAGGTAGTCTCGTGCGCTGCGAGCAATTATTGTTTGCTGGTAGTCATCGCTCAGATAGGCAATGACATATTCGGCCTTAAATGGCCAGATGAATTGCATGCCCCAGATGCTGTTACTTTCATTGCTTACAAATCCAGTAGGATTGTATTCTTTCAAAACACCATTAAAGTCATCCTTGTTGAAAGTGAATGTGGTTGCAATTGTCCCATCATTATTCATTGTGTAGCTTTCGATGGCGTTATGGGCTCCTTTCTCTATAAATGTCGGTATGTTTGCTATTACATACCATTTTCCCATAAAACGATTTAAGTCAACATTTTCTGCTATAGGTAATGGCTTCTTTATGTTCTGGCTGCATGCCGCTATTAATCCACTTACTATCAATATTATTAGGATTTTCATGGGAGACTGTCCTCAGTAAGTTGATATCTTAAGACGCTGCCATTTTCAACTGTCGACTCTAGTGCAAGCCATTCATTATCTTCTGTATACCATAGCTCTATATTGATATTGTCACCTGTTAAACGGTATTTATTGCTTATATATTCTTTGTCAAATACCTTATGCTTTTCTTTACCGATATGACGGAAATAAATATCAACTACTTCACCAGTTTGTGCGTTGAGTAATTTGTCTGTTTCAAGTAGTTCAGGGTTCCAGTATGCAAAACTTCTTAAGCATATTGAGTTAAATTCAATAGATGTGTCTAAGGTGTTAATGTTTGCAGAATTTCCATTGCTGCTAATTTCAACTTCATGTGGGGTGCCATTGTCTGTGGTTTTTGAAACAAGCTTGTTAAGGCAGTTGTTATTCCATATTTCAGTATTCTCGTGTGTGTAGCTATACACTGGTATAAATAGAAAGTGCACATCAAAGCTGGCTTTAATGTTGATCTGTTCTACATCACCTTTATTAGTGACATGGAATTTGTGTTCACCTATGGGTGTTTCATCAAGAAATACTATGAAGTTCCAAGACTTGTCTGGTTCGTTTGTTATGCTCGCATTTAAATTGATAGAGTGCATTAATATTAATGAAATTAATATTACTCTATTAAGTATTGTATTCATTTTCCTTGCCTATGTTTTTAAGTCCAGGAAAAAATGCATTCGTTCTGTTCATGTATTCTGAATATCCATCTCTGTGTTTCATCGTCTTCTCAAGGAGTTCGGCACCGGAGAATTTCATCAGTAGAAATGTCATTATGATGGGGGCGAATATAGTTAAATAAGCCTCAGTCGCGGCTGCAAAGCAGAAGTAGCCCCAACTAATGAGAAATTCCCCGAAGTAATTTGGATGACGTGTCTGTGCCCACAGCCCTGTGGTTAGCAGCTTGCCTTTGTTGTCTGGATTTCTCTTGAATTTCCATAGCTGGTAGTCTGATATGCTTTCGTAGTACATACCTGCACTCCATAATATAATCCCGATCCAGTCTAGATAGCTTATGTCCTGTGTTGAATCAATTGCATACAAAATTGGAATAGAAACAAGCCAGGCTACTGTGGCCTGAAATATAAATATCAGATACAGGCTCTTGTATTTAAAGCCGGGCTGGTTTCTTTCTCTTATCTGTTGATATCTATGATCTTCATCATGTCCCCAGTGTCTTATCGTAATGTATGCTGATAATCTAGTGCCCCAGATGATTACAAGGCTCAAAACTATAATTGCACGAGCGGATATGTTATCTGTATTGATGAATACATATGTGCCGGCGATAATAAAAAATATAGACCAGACACTATCAACAATGCTTACATCCTGCTTTTTTATGCTCAATAGCCATAAGATAATCGAAGTAATAATTAGCGGGATGAGTGCATCAATGTAGAATGGCATATTCATGTCTATGTCAGCCTCATCATTTTATTTCGTTCGAGAGATTGTGTTAAATGCATAAGCGCAGGAAGTATAAATGCCCAGCCGGTAGCAATGATGATGTTTGCAGTGAGCCCGCCTGTTATATTGACACCTCCGAGCGCAGCTCCTCCCTGATATGCTAGTGGACCTGCTACTGCACCAATTGCCACGGCGAGCCAGAATCGGTTATATAACCAGCGTAAGGATACATTTAATGTGGTTGCAAATAGTAGCCACATTGCCATTATCCATAGCGGAACAATTTTCTCTCCTAGCTGTCCATTTTGAAATTCGAAGATACCCAGGTTTATCAACATACTATCCCAGATGCTTCCTGTAATGGTAGTAATGGTAAGTAATATCATTATTACTAACCTGTTTTGGCTGGTGGCTATATGAAGCAATACTATTGCTATAGCAATGACTACTCCATATAAAGGAGTTCCCTGTGCAGCCATCAGTACACAGCTAAACCAGCCAGCCTGAAAGCCAGCTATATTTAGTAGCATATGTTTTTTACTATGCATCGAATTAACGCTTACGAAACAGGTAGTGCATTACATGCCACTGTTGTCCATTGTCATAAGCGAACAATTCTGCGCAAGCCATAAAGAATAAACGCCACCTCATCCACCATATCTGTGTGTTTTCATCTCCATACGTCGCACTTATGACTGGTAAGATTTCGTTTTTTTGCATGTCCATTCTATTCAGCCATTCATTACATGTCTTCGCATAGTGATTTCCATCCCAGGTCCAGTTGCTGATTATTTTCAACTCATCCTGAAAGTAGAGGGGTAAGTCATCACTGGGCATCATTCCACCACTGAAAAAGTATTCACTCATCCAGTCACTTTTGTCATTAACTTCAAACGTATAGGGAATTTGTCGATGACTGAAAACATGCATAAAGAAAAGACCGTCATGTCTGAGCCATTCAGATATTTTCGAATAAAGCGTTTTCCAGTTGCGCATGTGTTCGAACATTTCTACAGATACAACACGATCAAACTGCTGTTTGCTTTCAAAATCATTCATATCGCAGGTGATCACTTCTATATTATCAAGTCCTGCTTCTTCAGCTTTTCTTTCAATGTGCAATCGCTGCGATTGTGAGTTTGATACGGCTGTGATACGACTGTTTGGATATTTACTGGCCATCCATAAGGTGAGTGAACCCCAGCCACAACCTAGCTCGAGAATATCCTGTCCATCAGTAATATCAGCATGATTGCAGGTTATATCAAGTGCATCAGATTCTGCCTGTTCGAGTGAGCTGCATTCAGGCACCCAGTAAGCACAGCTGTATTTGTTGTGTGAGCCAAGTACTAACTCATAAAACTCGGCTGGTACTTCATAGTGCTGTTCATTTGCTTTCTCGGTCAGCAGTGCAATGCCTTGATGGCTCATCTTTTCAATGAATGCATTTTTTTTGTACGAAGCAGCTTCAGTGTTATCGGCATTAACTTCATTAAGACGTTGCTGGAGAAGTCTCCGAATACCCTTGCGAATAATGCTGTCTGGTACCAGTCCCTGTTCGACCCAGTTAATTGCTCGTTGTGTATTCATCATGTATATATCCTTCAGACTTTGATTGACTTGTCTGTCCGCTCAGCTGATTTGCATTCAGGCTAGTTAATTGAGCCGGTATCAGGGTTGTCAGCCATTTCATCAAAAATTTTCTTCAGGCCTTCTCCGCTACCTGCTTCTGAGCCATGCATTGGCGTGTCGAGGTACTCATGTTTGTTCTCTTCAGATTCGAAATAAATCTTTATCGCGTTGTCTCCATTGCCTTCAATGACATAGGGGGCTGTATCAAGATTGGTAACATCGTTTAGTGTAACTGGATCGAGAGTATGTATTTTCATGTCACTACCTTTTGCAGTTAGGGAAATGTTGCGCCTTTTTAAAGACATCAAGTGGAAGCGTTAAAGCTTAACTTGTACAAAAAATTATACATAAATTAATATCATGTACAATAAAATGTATAAGAAAATTCTAGTGAATTTAAAATATCAAGCAAAAACAGATAGATAGAGTTAGGGCAATGGCTTGCCCTTTGTCATTTAGTGCGGTGGTGTACAAGGGTTGTGCAGGATTATCTGCTGGAGGGGCTAAGCTATTTTCGTGGGAATATGTCTACAATCTGTTCCATCTGTTGCAGTGCCTGTGTATGTTCGGAGCCCAGTATTTTGCCTCCGAGACGGGTTATTTCTGACTCAAACCTGTCAGTGCATTCACCGCCAAACATTACCGGTATATTTACAGAGCTGATACAGTTGTGTAGTTGACTGTCGAGCGTATCGGTCCAGTGTTCAATGCGTGTACCCGACAGGAGGATGGCAGCGACACCGGCCTGCTCAGTGACCAGTGGTAGCTGTGTGGGTGGCATATCTGTCCCGAGATACAGGATCTGATATCCATGACTCATGGCGGAAATGCAGAATAGTAATATGCCCAGTTCATGGTATTCGCCAGGCAGGCAACATACAAGAATCTTGCTGCCTCGTGATCGGTTTGATTCATGGTGTAGGCGTGCACCCAGCTTGTTTCTCAGAAATGCGGAGAAAAAGTGTTCTTCTGCGATGCCTGCTGGACGTTGCTGCCAGCGTTTTCCAAGAGTAGCCAGAACCGGAATGATTACATGTTCTGTAACCATGTCTACAGGGTAGAGGGAGAGGGCGTCATTATATGTTCTGTCCAGGTTCTGCTCGTTAAAATTCTCAATCGATTTCAGCATTCTCTGCTGGTAGCTGTCCCAGTGTCCTTCGTTGTGGCTTTCGTCTTTCGCTCGAAGCTCGGGGTTATTGATGATCCGGATGGCTTCGCTAATTGTGTGGTTCTTCTTTAGTAACTTGACAACTTCTTTAACTAAAACAATATCCTGCGTGCTATACAAGCGGTGACCTTTGGGTGTCCTGCTGGGCTTTAATAGCCCATATCGCCGCTCCCATGCGCGAAGTGTGGTGGTGGGTACACCGGTTAGTTCGGAGATTTCTCTGATGGGGTACTGGCTCATAGCATATTGCCCGAAATATAGTTCTACAACATTGTATAATTTATTGCTTGTACACATAAAAGCTAGGTGTATAATTAATTGTACAATTATTTCCACTGTATGTATAACTTTTTACGGTTGCGGTGTTGTTTTGCTTGCTGCTGTGTCCCCGGGAGCTAAGAGATGTTATCGAAACTGAAAATAGACAACCAGAGCCTGGTAAGCCTGTCCATGACGGTTCGTTATTCTGATGCGCGCGGCACGCATTCAGATGTTTTATATTTTGATAAGTTTAATGTCTGGAGAGATGCGGATCTGCTGCCTGAAAATATGCGGCAGCAATTGACAGGTCAGTCTGCGGGTTATGTTGAGCAATTTAACTATGATGCAGGGATTCTGGTAGAAAAAAAACGCGAGGCGCGGCAGTACTGTATCCCTGGCAGTCATTTCAATCGCCATGCTATGAAGTCGGTGTGTATTGAGCCACGTGCTGGCAGGTATTATCCGGCGGGCTGGTTTCAGGGAATCAGGGATAATTACAGCGATAACCGTTTCCCGGTGAGGGTTACATCTATCAGCAATAACCAGATAGAGGTAGATTTCAATCATCCACTATCGGGCAATGAACTTGAGCTTGGGGTTGAGGTGCATGGCGTATCTGCGCATGGTGATGAACATGGTGGGCGATGTAATGACTGTATAGCGGAGCTATTGAGCGGCCCCGGCATGCAGCTACCGTGTAGCGAACAAGACACTGACTTCTTCGTGGATGAGCCTTTCCGTCGTGCCGATGAGGCGAATGACGGTGCTTTTTATGCGCTTCCCAGAATGCTGGAACATCTTGATGATACTGCCATTGATCAGTTGCAGCAGCTGTATCAGAAGCTGATTCCGCATAATGCCACTATCCTGGATTTAATGGCCAGTTTAAATAGTCATTTGCCAGAGTCTCTATCCCCGAAGTCTGTCAGTGGGCTGGGTATGAACCATCAGGAGCTGGAAGCAAACCAGGTGCTCGACGACAGTATTGTGCATGATTTGAATAAGGATACGAAACTGCCCTATGAGTCGAGCAGCTTCGATGTGGTGCTGTGTAATGTGTCAGTTGAATACCTGGTTGACCCGCTAGAAGTGTTCAGGGAAGTTTATCGGGTATTAAAACCGGGCGGCATGTTTATAGTCACATTCTCGAATCGCTGGTTTCCTGGTAAGGCCATTCAGTTATGGACAAATTTGCATGAGTTTGAGCGC
>JBFHVK010000078.1:0-10681 GCA_041589615.1 Gammaproteobacteria bacterium
CTGAATCTGGGCAATATACTGCACCAGTAATTTCTGGTTTTCAGCACTCTGTTTTGCAAGACGTCTTTCTTCTTCCAGCATCAGTTTCCGCATTTCTGCTTCTTCTGCCTGGCGTCGTACTTCCGCTTCTTCTGCAAGCTTTTTCTTACGTGCGGCCTCTTCCTCCGCTTTACGCTTTGCTTCCAGTTCAGCCAGGCGCTTCTGTTCAGCCTGGCGTTTCTGTTCCAGCTCTTTCTGTTGCTTTTTTAGCTTCGCCAGTTCCTGCTGCTTCTTGAGCTTTTCCGCTTCAGCTTTTTTTGCCTGTTCCTTCTCACGAAGTGCAAGCTCCTGTTTGCGTTTCTCCTGCTGTTTTTTCAATTCAGCCAGGCGCTGTTCTTCTTTCCTGCGTTTTTCACGCGCTTTTTCCGCCTCACGATCCAGTTTATTTTTCTGTGCAATCTGTTGCTGCCGTTTGTTTTCTTCGGCTCGCTTCAGCTTCTGCACTTCTTCCTCAACTACGCTGGCATCTATCACGACCGCTTTTACGGTATCAACTTTTTTTGCTGGCGGCATTTTGGGCGCACTGGTATGACTCATGCTAACTGTAAGAATAATGAGCAACACAATATGCAAACCAATAGACAGGGCAAACAGGAGTGGGTGCTGTTTTATCTGTGCAATTAAGCTACTCTGCATACTAGTTATCCGGCTGCTCTGTCATCAGGCCCACTTTTTCTACACCTGCCCGCTGTAACAGCACCATGACATCTACTACCTTGCCATAACCAACATCGCGATCACCACGTACCAGTACAGGTATATTGGGTTTCAACTGACGCACTGCAGCCACCCTGTTTACCATAAGCTGAGCATCAACAGGTTTGTCAGGCTGGTCACCAATATCGAGATAAAAATCTCCTTTTTTATCCACCGACACAACCACCGGCTCATCCTGGTCAGGAGACATGGGTTTGGCCGCTGCCTGGGGTAAGTCGATTTCAACACCCTGCTGCACAATCGGTGCAGTGATCATAAAAATAATTAACAGTACCAGCATGACATCAATATAAGGCACCACATTGATGTCTGACATCGGCTTACGTTTCTTGCTCGAAGACATAACTAACCAGCTCCGGCCGCTTCTGTATCTTCAGCAGGCGTTTTTTTCTCAGCCATTTTTTTCTGGGACTGACGTTGAAGAACCGTGGTGAACTCTTCCATAAAATTCTCATAACGCCCCACCAGCCGGTCTACCTGATCGGAATAACGGTTATAGGCAATGACCGCCGGTATCGCAGCAAACAATCCCATCGCTGTCGCAATCAGCGCCTCGGCAATCCCCGGCGCCACCATATTCAGGGATGCGTTCTGTACCGCGCCCAGTGCAGTAAATGAATTCATAATTCCCCATACCGTACCAAAAAGACCAATATAGGGACTGGTTGAGCCAATGGTTGCCAGCAGGGAAAGATTTGATTCGAGTTTATCTTCTTCGCGTGACAGCACAACTTTCATACTGCGCTGTATACTCGCCATCATAAATGCAGGATCAGTAGTGGTTTTATAAGATCGGGCAAACTCGGCAAAACCGGTTTCGAAGACTTTTTCCATACCTTCGCGCTCCAGCCGTCGACGATTTAGTTTTGTATATAACTCACTCAGGTCACCACCAGACCAGAAATCATCTTCAAAACGTTTGGCATCGGCCGAGACCGTTTTTAGTAATCGGTTTTTCTGAAAAATAATAAACCAGGAAACGACTGATGCCAGCAACAACAACAGCATTACCAGCTGCACCAGGATACTGGCTTCAAGGATCAGTGTAATCAGTGATAAATCAGTCGACACGCGCGACCTCCATTATTGCTTCGGGTATAGCACAGGGTTTGAAAGTATCAGCCTTCAGGCAGGCAATGCGGATATGTCCCTGACATAAAATATGATTCGCCTCATCATTTTTATATATTTTCTGCTCAAATAACATACTGGCTTTCTTAAGTTCAAGCAGTTGCGCAGTCACCGTTAACTCGTCGTTAAAACGTGCGGGACTTTTATAATCCAGCTGCACAGAGCGCACAGCAAAAATAATATTCTGCTGTTCAATTAACTGATCCTGTTGAAACCCCAGTTTACGTAAAAATTCAGTTCGGGCCCGTTCCATAAATTTTAAATAGTTGGCGTAGTAAACCACACCACCAGAATCGGTGTCCTCATAGTAGACGCGCACAGGCCATTCAAAGTTCATTTTTGTCACTGTCATTCTGAAAATTTATTTCATTTTAATTATTGATATTATTTCTGTTGTGACGCAGTTTTAATTTCAACAGCAATTTATATATACTTATAAACGCTTGCCATGAACAGATGGGGTTAAAATTGCAATATACAATTGGTGTTCTTGCATTATTTCAACTAGCATCGTCTGCAAATAGATCATCCGGCTGTTCGGCTGGCACCGGTGGTTTAAGACCAAAATGCCGGTAGGCATTTGCAGTCGCCACCCGACCTCGTGGCGTGCGCATTAGAAAACCCTGCTGAATCAGGTATGGCTCGATCACATCCTCAATCGTATCCCTTTCTTCACCGATTGCTGCTGCCAGGTTTTCAACACCCACAGGGCCGCCATCGAATTTCTCGATAATGGTATTTAACAGATTTCGATCCATATTATCGAAGCCATAGGAATCGACCTTGAGCATATCCAGTGCACTTGCAGCAATCTGTTTGTTTATATGGCCATCTGCTTTAACTTCAGCATAGTCACGCACACGTCGTAGCAGGCGATTGGCAATTCGAGGTGTTCCCCGTGCGCGACGTGCTATTTCATGCGCGCCCTGTTGATCCAGCTGCACCCCCAGGATATGTGCTGAACGTAGAACGATCGAACTCAGGTCGGTGATATTGTAAAACTCCAGTCGAAGCACAATACCAAATCGATCACGTAATGGTGATGTTAACGAGCCTGCACGTGTGGTTGCACCAACCAGTGTGAAGGGTGGCAAATCGAGTTTAATCGAGCGTGCCGCAGGACCTTCGCCAATCATAATATCCAGCTGGTAATCTTCCATTGCCGGATAAAGTACTTCTTCAACCACTGGACTAAGGCGATGAATTTCATCAACAAACAGAACATCGTGTGGTTCGAGATTTGTCAGCAGTGCAGCAAGGTCACCGGGTTTTTCCAGCACCGGTCCTGAAGTCTGTCGCAGGTTAACACCCATTTCATTGGCAATAATATGCGCCAGTGTAGTTTTACCCAGACCTGGTGGACCAAAGATCAGTACATGATCCAGCGCCTCACTACGATTACGTGCAGCAGGTATAAATATATCCAGCTGTTCCGATGCACCAGGCTGCCCTGAATAATCTTTTAACAGCTTGGGGCGGATTGCGTGGTCAACTGCCTCATCATCTCGTGAGGATTGTGCCGTAATAATGCGATCATTCATGGTTTATAGAAACTCATATTATTTTTTCACCGCCGCCTGCAGGCTAAGTCGTATGATGTCCTCAGTGTTCATATCCTTGCTATCGATCGCACGTACCATGCGACTGGCTTCCTGCGGTTTGTAACCCAGTGCAATCAATGCACTTACCGCGTCACCTGCCGCAGTTTCAGCACCACCTGTAGTGGCACTTAATGTGCTGATGCTCTGGGTACTTCCCGCAGGCAATTCATCTTTTAACTTGTCACGTAATTCAATGATGAGTCGTTCTGCCGTTTTCTTGCCGACACCCGGCAGACGTACCAGCGATGCAGCATCATTATCCTGTACACAGGCAACAAATTCATCTGCATTCATACCAGAGAGAATGGTCAGTGCCATCTTCGCACCTACCCCATTAATTTTTATCAGTGTACGAAACAGGCTACGTTCCCCAAGAGAAGCAAAACCATAAAGCAGGTGTGCGTCTTCTCTCACTACAAGATGTGTATGCAGGGTGACACTTTCTCCCATATTCGGCAACTGGTAAAAGGTTGACATGGGCGCATCAATTTCATAGCCCACACCCTGCACATCTATCAGTAATTGCGGCGGCTGTTTTTCAATTATCTTACCGTGTATTCTGCCTATCATAATCTCACTTATTCGTTAATCATTCCGACTCAGAGCCATCGACCCCGGGTGCGCCTGCGTGTTGGCAATGGCACCTTGCCAGCAAGGTCGCGATTATGCGCATGACACAGTGCGATGGCCAGTGCATCCGCCTGGTCTGCCTGCAGCCCCTTTTCCAGTTTCAATAGCATGGACATCATGTGCTGAACCTGCTCCTTGGTGGCGTTACCACTGCCAACTACTGCGCTTTTCACTGCTTTTGGTGTGTACTCATGCACCACCAGACCCGCCTGTACCGCGGCACAAATTGCCGCTCCACGCGCCTGGCCCAGTTTTAAGGCCGAATCGACATTCTTGTTTACAAACACCTGCTCGATAGATAATTCAGCAGGCTGGTATTCAATGATCAGCTCACTCACATGCTGGAAAATGTATCCCAGCCGTTCTGCAAAGTTATCGCCTTTGGCATAGATGCAGCCACTATCGACATGCTGTGACTGACGTCCATCGGAATCAATCAGGCCATAACCTGTCTGCCGTGAACCGGGGTCGATACCTAGAATTCGTATATTCAATTATTCGGCTTCATTAAGTTGCGCCATCACTTCGTCTGAGAAGTCGGCATTGGAGTGAACATCCTGTACGTCATCAAGCTCTTCCAGCATATCAATCATCCGGATAATCTTCTCGGCATCCGCAAGCTCTACACTCACTTCAGTATCTGCTTTTTGTACAATCTCGGCAGTTTCGGCTAACAGCCCAGTATCCTGCATGGCCTTTTTAACGGAGATAAAGTCTTCAGCTGAGGTATACACCTCTATACTGCCGTCCTGCAGAGTCTGTACATCATCAGCACCCGCTTCCAGTGCTGCTTCCATGATCGTATCTTCATCGCTACCCGGAGCAAAGCCCAGGATACCTGTTTTATGAAACATATACGCTACAGACCCGTCTGTACCGAGATTTCCACCACATTTGGTGAATGCATGGCGCACTTCTGAAACCGTACGGTTACGGTTATCTGTCATACAGTCGACCATCACGGCTGTACCACCCGGGCCATAGCCTTCATAACGAATTTCTTCGTAGTTCGCATCATCACCTTCACCCGTCCCTCGTTTGATAGCACGGTCGATGGTGTCTTTAGTCATATTCGCAGCTAGCGCCCTGTCGACCGCCAGACGCAACCGAGGATTGCTGTCCAGTTCACCGCCACCGCCACTGCGGGTCGCGACCGTGATTTCGCGAATCAGCCGGGTGAAAATTTTGCCTCGTTTTTTATCCTGCGCAGCCTTACGGTGCTTGATATTGGCCCATTTACTGTGTCCTGCCATAAACCCCTCTTGAAACACCCCAACCAACAGTTCAGGGCAGTTTAACACTATGCTCGAAGCAGGTTAAGGAGACCTGCATTTAATCAAATAGCATCTACACTTAACTGTAAAAGAAAATTCAATTTTATCAGGGATAACAAATGAAGAATCCGTACTCAACTATTTTCATTATTTTCAGCTTTTTGCTCTTTAACTCCAGCTCGATTGCCGGAACAGGCAAAGACCAGGATAAACCCTTTGTAGAAAAACGCGTTGTTCTACAGATCAGTGACATGACGCCAGACAAACAGTCGCTGGTACTGAATGTTGCCTCCAACCTGATTAAGCACTACGGCCCCGACAAGGTAGATATTGAAATTGTCGCTTTTGGCCCTGGCCTGAGATTGCTCCTTAAGGGAAATGAGCTTAAACAACGAATCAGCGGACTGAACGAAAATGGCGTACGCTTCGCCGCCTGTATGAATACCATGAATCACTTCAAGAATGTGCTTGGAGAAGAGCCGGTACTTCAGGCAGGTACCTACCCGGTGAGCGCCGGAGTGGTGAGGATCCTTGAACTTACCTCAACGGGTTACACCCTGATCCGACCATGACAATATGAATGAATCATCAATCGTGATCAGCACTAACCTGTCGCATCGAATAACAGGTTAGTCGCCTCATCGCCAAATTTGCCTGCACGTAAGAAGGTGACCACCTGGGTAGCGACATCTTCTGAATACAGCAGGCCAAAATGGTTAACCGTCATGGTGAGGTAGTCCGTTGCACCGCCGAGATAGGTTTCCTCTACCGAGACGGTACCATCATGAGGCAAAGGCGGCCCGCCAACGACAAGGCCAACCCCGAGCGGGAAATTACCGGAAATAACGCCCAGGTCCCGCCATTTCTTCCACACCGGCCGGTCTCCCAGCAGGCCATGCTCGATACTCTTTCCCACCGCCCAGCGAGTGATCATTGTGCTATTCAGGCGGCGCGCAACCTCACTACCATTCACAGGCACACCCAGGAAGACGACTCGACCCTTTTTACTAATCAGGTGCTTGTCGAACAGATGAAGCAGCACAAGCCCACCTAGTGAGTGACAGACATAATGCACAACATGGGCATCGAGTGAATTGGTGAATTTATACAGCCGCTCGGCATTTTCTTCCGGGCTGCATTTCAGTGAGTGATATTTAAACTGGTGACACTCATAACCGGCCTCGGTCAGGCGCTGGCGCAGTCGGAACATCTCCGCGCCATTCATCCAGATACCATGAACCAGTATGACTGCTTCTTTCATGGTGTAAAAATACCTAAAAGAAACAGAAGTTTAAAGGTTTTTATTTATTCTATTGCAGGTTTTGTTCAAGCACTGTCTTATCGCGAGGATGAATCTCACTAGGGAGACACCTCAAGCATTCGCTGTAGCGCGAGCCTGGCATTTTCGGCTACATCTTCGGGTACACTGATCTGGTTAACAATATTACCATCCACCAGGTTTTCCAGTGTCCATGCCAGGTGCTGCGGGTCGATTCGGAACATGGTTGAACACATACACACGGTTGGTGACATAAAATGCACCTGCTTACCTTCCGCAGCGAAGTCATCTTTCAGGCGGTTCACCAGATTCAGTTCGGTAGCGACCAGCCAGCGAGTATTGGGTTCAGCATCCCGAATGGTATTGATAATAAATTCAGTAGAGCCGACGTAGTCAGATTTCTGGCAAACTTCATAGGAGCTTTCCGGATGCGAAATAACGATAGTCTCCGGATGTTTCTGTTTGAAATTATCTATCTGCTCCGGTGTGAACATCTGGTGAACAGAACAGAACCCCTTCCACAGAATCATTCTGGCGTTTTTGATCTGTTCAACCGTCAGGCCACCCATGTCCTGATCAAAATCCCATACCACCATCTGCTCCATGGGGATTCCCATCGCAGCGCCGGTGTTTCGGCCGAGGTGCTGGTCGGGGAAAAACAGTATTTTTTCACGCTGGGCAAATGACCACTCTAATACGTGACGTGCATTGGTGGAGGTACAGACAACACCACCATGACTACCACAGAATGCCTTGAGATCAGCTGCAGAGTTGATATACGTCACGGGTGTAACGGTTTCATCCGGGTCGATAACTGAAGATAGTTCCTTCCAGGCCTTTTCAACCTTGGCCAGGTTTGCCATATCCGCCATGGAACAACCTGCCGCCATATCCGGTAAGATGGATACCTGTTCTGGGCGCGACAGGATATCGGCCACTTCAGCCATAAAGTGCACACCACAGAAAACAATATATTCTGCTTTCGACTGCGCAGCTGCACGTGATAATTTTAACGAGTCGCCGGAAAAGTCCGCATGACGAAACACCTCATCACGCTGATAATGGTGACCGAGTATCACCAGGCGATCACCCAGCTTCTGTTTCGCGGCTATGATACGTTGCTCACACTCATCATCATTGAGTAAAGCATAAGGTTGTATGGCGACTGCGCTCATAAAATTTCTCTTTAACTCGCTCTTTAGCAGAGCTTAATAAATTCGTAGTACATCGTTAATATCGAGCTGGCATTATTCTGCTAAAACGATAGATCTGATAGCCTCAGCATTGGTGTATGAAAAACATCGCTGCAGGGCAGTTTCGGCATCCTGCCACTGGTATTCAATATGTTCCGCGGGATTTAGTTGTATCTCACAGGTGCGCTCAAGCTGCAAACTGAACACATACTCCGTATTAGTGCTCACCTGTGGATCATATCGATGACGCCACTCGGGCAAAATCTCGAAACGGTTAATAACCCCTGTAGCAACAGGCTTTGCATTTATGCCGGTCTCTTCCATTAACTCTCGCCGCGCACAGTCTTCTGCCTGTTCACCCCACTCCAGTCCTCCAGTCACAGACTGCCAGTAACCCGGTGGATGACGCCGTTCAAGTAACAGCACCTGCTCTGGTGACACATATACCACAACCAGAACCGATTCGGGGCGACGATAGCCACTTTGCGGATTTTCTTCCTGCATAAACAGACTATAAGGACTAAATAGCGGATTTCAACTATCTCTATGTGGGGATATTAGTTTTCAGCCACTTCAAAGCATCGCAAGAGAGTGCTCAGCTGCTATTATTTGCCACATGGCAAGCATCATTTATACTGAAAACCTGCAGCGGCATATCGAATGCCCGAATCAGCATGTTGAAGGCAGCACAGTAGCAGAAGCATTAGCAAATGCCTTCGCCGATAATGCTCGACTCAGGCACTATGTACTGGATGACCAGAATCGTCTGCGAAAACACATGCTGATTTCAGTCGATGGCAAGCTTATCAGCGACCGTGTTTACCTGTCGGATGCGGTGAACGCCGACTCGGAAATTTATATCCTGCAGGCACTCTCCGGAGGCTGAACCATCCCTGCACTATCTGATTCATTACGGCTAAAGGACTGACAAAATGAATATACTGGCACTCATCGCAACACGAAAAGGCTTATTCAGCCTGCATAAAGACGACTCCCTTTCGCTGACTGATTTCGCGGGTGTCCCGGTGAGTATGATACTTGCCAGTGAGCAACATACACACTGGTACGCTGCACTGAATCATGGGCACTTCGGCGTTAAGCTGCATCGCTCGGATAATCAGGGTGAAAGCTGGCATGAAGTCAGCACGCCAGCCTACCCGGCAGCAGATGATGCAAGTGATGGAGACAGCCTTGAGCTGATCTGGTCGCTGGAATATGCCAGCCCGAATAATTCCCATGCCCTCTGGGCCGGCACCATTCCCGGCGGACTGTTTTACTCTTCTGATGCTGGCGAAAGCTGGTCATTGAACCAGAATCTATGGCAACACAAGCAGCAACTTGGATGGTTCGGCGGAGGCTATGACCACGCCGGTATTCATTCTATCTGCATTCAACCAGGCGATGAAAAACTCATACGCGTTGGCGTATCCTGTGCGGGTGTCTGGCAGACTGATGATGGCGGAGACAACTGGCGCAATAAAGCAACGGGTATGCGAGCGGCATTTATGCCTGCTGAGAAACAGTATGACCCCAATATCCAGGACCCACACCGCATGGTGCAATGCCCCACAGATCCATCACGACTCTGGGTGCAACACCATAATGGCATTTTTATCTCGAGTGACAGCTGCGGTAGCTGGCAGGAAATTGAAGATGTAGCACCATCCAGTTTTGGCTTTGCTGTTGCTGTGCATCCACAGGATGCAGACACCGCCTGGTTTGTGCCCGGCATTAAAGATGAATGCCGCATGCCTGTAGACGGCAGGCTGGTAGTGACACGTACCCGTGATGCGGGCAAGACATTTGAAACACTGGACAAGGGCCTGCCCCAGACGCATAGCAGCGACCTGGTATATCGCCATGGTCTCGATATCGATAACACTGGCGATCGTCTGTTGATGGGGTCTACTACGGGAAATTTATGGCTGAGTGAAAACCAGGGCGATAGCTGGCGATGCCTGTCCAACTATCTGCCTCCAGTTTATGCGGTACGCTTTTTGAAATAGCTGCATGGAAGCCTTCCCATGCAACTATTTCAGCCAGGCACTAGCTTTCTGCAGCAGGCTTGCGGATACGAATATTCAGTTCTTTAAGCTGCGCGGCAGACACTTCCGATGGTGCATTGGTGAGTGGGCAGGCCGCTGTCTGTGTTTTCGGGAACGCCATGACGTCTCGAATTGAACCTGCACCGGTCATCAGCATAACCATACGATCCAGGCCAAACGCCAGACCCGCATGTGGAGGACAACCATACTTCAGCGCATCCAGCAGGAAGCCGAATTTTTCACTGGCTTCTTCATCATTGATACCCAGAATTTCGAACACTTTCTGCTGCATATCTGTTGAGTGAATACGCACAGAACCACCACCCAGCTCACAGCCGTTCAGCACCATATCGTAGGCGCGAGACAGACTTTCTCCCGGATTGTTTGCCAGCTCAGCTGGATCTTGCGTATTCGGTGCCGTGAATGGATGATGCAATGCATCCCAGCGCTCTTCACGATCGTTCCATTCAAACATTGGGAAATCAACAACCCATAGCGGCTTCCATTCACGCGAAACCATATGCAGGTCATGTCCCAGCTGCACACGCAATGCACCCATGGACTCATTAACCATCTTCGCATCACCCGCTCCAAAGAACAGCAGGTCACCGGTTTCAGTACCACTGCGCTTGATGATTTCATCCAGCACGTCGTCCGGCAGGAATTTTACGATCGGTGATTGCAGACCTTCTCGACCTGCCGCCACATCGTTAACCTTGATCCAGGCCAGCCCCTTGGCACCGTAACGTCCGACAAAATCGGTATAGCCATC
>JBFHVK010000079.1:0-10668 GCA_041589615.1 Gammaproteobacteria bacterium
ACCAACACTATGATTTGCGACAGCACGACGCTGTTGTTCAACAAAATCCATCGATTCATAGTTATGGCAGTTACGACATTCCCTTGAATCTGTTTTTTCCATAGATCGCCAGACATTCTGTGCGAGCTTCAGGCGCTTCTCCTCAAACTTCTCGGGTGTATCAATCGTTCCCAGTGCCTTGTGAAACAGCTCATTACTGGCCTGAACTTTACGCACCATTTTATGAATCCATGGCTTGGGCACATGGCAATCGGGGCAGGTTGCACGTACACCTGTACGATTGGTATAGTGAATTGTATCTTTATATTCCTGATAAACATTTTCTTCCATCTCATGACAACTAATACAGAACGTTTCAGTATTGGTTGCCTCCATTGCAGTATTAAAACCACCCCAGAAGATAATACCCGATACAAATCCGGCCACCAGTAAACTACCTAAAGTTGCTGTACTAGGCCTGCGTAATTTAGCAATTAAAGATTTTATGCTCATTGTTGTGTCTCTTTATTGTTAATTTATAGTCTTCACAGGCTCGAAATCATTTTGCACCAACGGCTTGGCATCAGCCTGTGGCACATGACACTGATTACAGAAATATCTTCTTGGTGCGACATTTGACATTGCGTCACCTCCACGGTCTGCAAAGTGCGTCAGTGATATCTTAGTGGCACCTGATTTCTTATAGTTAGCCCAACTATGACAGGTCAGGCATTTGTTAAATTTAATATTAATTTTGTAGCCTTTTACCTTGTGTGGAATTAAAGGTGGCTGCTGCACATAATCTCGAACAATAGGTGATTTATCATTAATATTCTTTTTAACTTCAACAGCATCAGATGGCGTATCCAGTGCAGTTGAGCCACGTAAAGACTTCAACTCACCGGCCACCAAAGATGTTGCATTCAGCGCAGACGCACTCAATAGTATTAAACCTGCTAAAACTGACTTTTTCATAAGCTAACCTCGCGTTGAGAAGTATCTGATTTTGAATTATGTAATTCTGGATTTATAAAGCGATGCCCCAACGAAAATACATCTTTCGCGCAAACATCAATACACTGTCCACAGTTTGTGCATTCTCCGGATAAAATCACCGGGCTCTGATCTGCTGAACCCTTTAGTGCAGGTTTAATAACCTGTGGTTCAGGACATACGGTATAACAGTCCATACAGTCATTACACCTGTCTCTTTGTGCTGCATTTACACGTATAAGACTGTATTTTCCTATATAACTATAAAACTTACCCATTGGGCACAGGTGGCCACACCATGCCCTGCGACTAATAAATGCATCAAGAAAAAAAATTGAAAGCAGTAAAAGCCAGGAAATCCCCATTCCAAATACCAGTTCACGCTGAAACATGGTAACCGGATTAATCAGTTCCCATACCAGCATGCCTGTAAATACGCTTAAGCAGAGAATGGCCAGTAAAATAATGCTTCTATTATTTCTGGATAATGCCACTTTAGATTTCAGGTTTAATTTACGTCTTAGCCAGTCAGCTGCATCAGTAACGATATTAATCGGACAAACCCAGCCGCAATATACGCGACCACCTACCAGAAAATAAAATACAAATATAATAATGGCACCCATCAATACTGTTTGCTGAACTGAAACACCCGTTAACACTGTCTGCAGGAAAACAAATGGATCAGATAATGGCACCGATTCTAACAACAGGCTGGAAGACATATTTCCCTTGATAATCCAGATACCTGCCAATGGCCCCAGTAAAAAAAGGGCGATAATTGAAAACTGTACAATACGGCGCAGCAGCAGCCATTTATGCGCTAACCACCAGCCTTTTTCACGCTCTGCATCCATGCCTGTTGTATTTGTAGTGTCTGTTAGTTTCATATTCATTAAGCTCGTAACACTACTTCTGTAGCCCCTGATTTAGACGCTCAAGAGCACTTTTCCCAAAGGGCGTATCTGGCATAGCCTTATTCTGCTTCAATCCTTCACCTGCGTAATCGTAGGTCTCACCTTCTGGCAGGTTATATTTATGTTCAATATCTGGTGTTACCAGACTACCACCCGCTTTTTCTTTTTCTTTCCAGCCAAGGCGATAATGCTGGCCGAGTTGTCCTTTTGCCAATTTTAACGGCATAATCTTTATGGCCGCTTCTTCCAGTATGCAGGCGCGCTCACATTTGCCACAGCCTGTGCAGGCATCAGAATGCACCACAGGAATAATTAATGCGTGCTTTCCTGTTCTGGCATTGTGTGAACGGTCCAGGCTGATGGCTTTATGCTGTAAAGGGCAAACATTAAAACAAACCTCACAGCGTAATCCCTGAAATGCAATACAGGTTTCCTGATCCACCAGTACCGCCAGCCCCATTCTTGCATCATCGATATTCGTTAATGTGTGATCCAGCGCCCCAGTAGGACAGGCCTTAACACAGGGAATATCTTCACACATTTCACAGGGCACCTTACGTGCTTCGAAATAAGGCGTTCCCAGCGCAACTGAATCCACCAGTGTCGCCAGCTTCAATGTGTCATAGGGACAGTCACGAACACAGAGTCCACAGCGAACACAGGCCGACTGAAATTCCGTTTCATTAATAGAAGCACCCGGTGGGCGCAGGGCTTCAGCAGGCAGGGACTGTGCCTGGCGCGAATACACACCCAGCCCCATACTAAACAGTGCAAGACCGCCCGCCGCTCTGGAAATATTCTCCAGAAAGCGACGACGCTGCTGCAATGTTGTACCACCTGCTATAGACACCTTTGCCTAACCTCTGCCTCTTGTTCATCCCCTGTTGCCAGGGGAGCTTCCACCTTTGTATTAAACTTTCACAATCTTAACGGCGCACTTCTTGAAATCCGTTTCTTTGGATAGCGGATCCGTCGCGTCCAGTGTTACCTTATTGATCAGGCGTCCCGCATCGAACCAGGGTACAAATACCAGGCCTTCAGGGGGACGGTTACGGCCACGAGTTTCAATCATTGCCTCGATCTCACCACGGCGTGATACCACCTTGGCACTCATACCACGACGCAGACCGCGTTTCTTGGCATCGTCAGGGTGCATGAAGATAACCGCATCAGGGAAAGCACGATACAGCTCGGGTACACGACGGGTCATAGTACCTGAGTGCCAGTGTTCCAGTACACGACCGGTGGATAACCATAAGTCATATTCTGCATCCGGGCTTTCAGGAGGCGCTTCATAAGGCGCAGTGATGATATTGGCTTTTCCATCTTTCTTACCATAGAATTTAAAGCCATCACCTTTGCCAACAAATGGGTCATAACCTTCTGCATAACGCCACAGGGTTTCCTTACCATCAATAACCGGCCATCTCAGGCCACGTGTCTTATGGTAAGTATCGAAGTCTGCCAGTTCATGACCACGTTTAGGGCCTTCAAACTGGAAGCGACGATATTCTTCGAACAGGCCTTTCTGTGGATAGAAGCCAAATGCCTCCATCTCATCATTGGCATACTGGTTACCACGATCATCGGTGACCTGTTGCTTTTCAAACTGGTCAACAAAGCCGTTTTTATACAGTACATCGAATAATGTCTTACCTTTGTACTGAGGCGCCTTGGCGATCAGATCTGCAGGCCATACTTCTTCTACCTTGAAGCGCTTGGAGAACTCCATCAGCTGCCACAGGTCAGATTTAGCTTCACCCGGTGCATTCACCTGCTGACGCCAGAACTGGGTACGACGTTCAGCATTACCATAGGCTCCTTCTTTCTCTGTCCACATCGCTGTAGGAAGAATCAGGTCAGCCGCCATGGCGGTAACTGTTGGGTAGGGATCAGATACAACAATGAAGTTGTCTGGATTACGGTATCCAGGCAGGCCTTCTTCATTCATATTTGCTGCAGCCTGCATATTGTTATTACACATAACCCAGTAGGCGTTTAACTTACCGTCTTTCAGCATACGGTTCTGCAGTACCGCGTGATAACCTACTTTACCTGGAACCGTACCTTCTGGCAGTTTCCAGATTTTTTCAGCTAGATCACGATGTGACTTCTTCTTAACAACATAGTCTGCTGGCAGACGGTGTGCGAAAGTACCCACTTCACGTGCTGTACCACAGGCTGAAGGTTGTCCGGTTAATGAGAATGGGCCATTACCTGGCTGAGAAATCTTGCCCGTTAACAGGTGAACGTTATACATCAGGCCATTAACCCAAACACCACGGGTGTGCTGGTTGAAGCCCATGGTCCAGAGCGACATGATTTTTCTGTCAGGATCCGCATACAGCTTGGCCAGGCGCTCAAGTTTTTCCTTGGGCACGCCACTCATTTCATGCGCATAATCCAGGGTGTATGATTCAACACTCTTGGCATATTCTTCAAAGCTGATTTTGCTCAGTTTACCTTTCGCCGCATTCTTTGCTTTCTTCTCAAGCTCATGCTCAGGACGCAGGCCGTAACCGATATCAGTTGGCGTCTTGGTAAAGTTAACGTGTTTTTCCAGGAAGTCCTTGTTATAGGCCTTGTTCTGAATAATGTAGTTAGCAATGTAGTTCAGAATCGCCAGGTCAGACTGTGGTGTAAACACCATACCATTATCAGCCAAATCGAAACTGCGGTGCTCGAAGGTTGATAGCACATGAACTTCACTGCCTTCTTTGGTCAGGCGTGTATCGGTGATACGTGTCCACAGGATGGGATGCATTTCCGCCATATTGGAACCCCATAGCACGAATGCATCAGCATGTTCCATATCATCATAACAGCCCATCGGCTCGTCAGAACCGAAGCCACGAATAAATGCACCTACCGCAGATGCCATACAGTGACGTGCGTTAGGATCGATATGATTTGAACGGAAACCGGCTTTGTATAATTTAGAAGCGGCGTAACCTTCGAATACTGTCCACTGGCCTGAACCAAACATGCCGACAGTTGAAGTTAACTGATCTGCTGGTTTGCCCTTATTGGCTTCCATATCTTTCTTCAGTGCCGTTTTCCATTTTTCTGCCATCACGTCGAAAGCTTCGTCCCAGCTAACTTCTTCGAACTCACCATTCTTATCGTATTTACCATTAGTCTTACGCAGCAAAGGTTTAGTCAGGCGATCTTTACCGTACATAATTTTTGACAGGAAATAACCTTTGATACAGTTCAGACCACGATTAACTGGTGCATCCGGATCGCCCTGAGTCGCAACAATTTTTCCGTTCTGCGTACCCACAAGCACTGAGCACCCTGTTCCACAGAAACGACATGGTGCTTTATCCCATCGAATCTTCTCTTCGGATGATGCAAGAACTTCTTTCATTCCGGGTATGGTAATTCCAGCCGCGGTAGCGGTTGCCGCAATTGCATTCGTTTTTACAAAGTCACGGCGTGTCATTTTATGCTGACTCATGCTGACATCCTCTCTTCACTAGGGTTTAATTCGATTGTTTCATTGTCGTTTAAATTTTCATCACTAAACTGATAAATCATTGCCGCTGAAAGCACTCCTTCCAGCTCATGAAATTTCATGATTCGTTCTGCAACCTGCTTGCGGCTCTCATCTTCAACAGTCACCACCAGACGACCGTTTTCTGATTCCGCATGCACTTCAACTCCCTGCTGTTTTTCCAGTTGCTGTCTAACAGCATTTATCTGCCCGTGGCACGCATGTATTAGCACGCCACACAGGTTATATTCACTCATGAATTTCTCCCACAGGATATCTTTTGATTTCAATTGCATGTGCAGGACACACATGAACACATTCACCACAGCCATTACAGGCTGACTCATCAAGGCTTATTTTGCTACGTCCCGCGAGTGCAGGCTTAAATCGAATTGCGCGTGTTTCACATACGTCGCCACATGAGCGGCATATAACACCACGTCTGGAAAAACAGTCTTTATTAATTATCGCGTGCTGATACCACGGCTGATGCTGGTTTTCTTCATTAAGAATGAGAGCACTATCTTCACAGGCTCTAACACAGGCCTCACAATAGTCACAGCCATGTCTGGAGAAAGATACTTCAGGGTAACCACCTTGGCCTTTCACAATCAGGTGTGATGGACAGGCTTTGGCACATGCAAAACAGCGTGTACATGCATCGGTAAAGAGGCTTTCCTCTACTGCCCAGGGTGGGCGGATTACAGCATCCGGCTGATAGCTTCCACGCAAAAATGAATGACGGCTCAATGCCTGTGTTTTCAATGTTCTTTCCTCGCCTTTGAGGTAATCTCAGTATCGTCTTACGCGATGTAGGTGAGGAGTAGAACACATTGGGGATTTTAAATATTGACCTAGGTCAAAATCACTATGCCTAGTATTTATGTCAGGTATTAAAACTTGATTTATATCTATGTAACAGGCTGAATTATTAACCTGTTTATACCTGCATAGGCCAGATATATGACGCCGGGGCAGATCAGCTGCCAGTGAGGCAGCTGTATGCAGTGAATGTTTAATGAAGTTTAATTTCTGGATCTACTGTAGAACGTAGCGTATGGGCAATGCTCAACATCATCGTACGATAAAATCCAAACAGTGCCAGCTGATGCAATTTATACAAAGACAGATAAACCATACGCGCAATAAAACCTTCAACCATGATACTACCGGTCAGGTTACCCATCAGGTTACCCACGGTACTGAATTTACCTAGCGATACCAGCGAGCCGTAATCCTTGTATTTGAACACGGGCAATGATTTTCCAGCTATTTTTGCCGTAATTGACTTTACCAGTAAGGATGCCTGCTGATGAGCGGACTGTGCACGAGGTGGCACATAGCTACTCATTTCTGGCCATTCACATTGCGCACAATCGCCTAAAGCAAATATATTTTCATCTTCCGAAGTCTGTAATGTCTGTGTGACTACAAGTTGATTCATTCGATTCGTTTCGAGATTTATCTCCCTGAGAAAATCCGGCGCTTTAATACCTGCCGCCCATACTTTTATGGCAGCTGGAATAACTCGCCCCGTATGTGTCAGCAATTTATCCTTTTCAACTTTTACAACACGTTCATTGGTTATAACATCTATGTTCAGCTTGCTTAACTCGGCATGAGTCGCTGCAGATAATGCAGGCGGTAACCCGGATAGTATTCTGTCGGCTGCTTCGACAATATGAATCTTGATCTGTGCCGGATTAATCTGATCCAGCCCATAGGCCGTGAATAGCCTGGACACCTTATATAATTGAGCCGACAGCTCAACACCCGTTGCTCCGGCTCCAGCAATCACAACATCCAGTTGACCTGGCTGTATTTCTCCTTCCTGGGTATTTGCCTTGATATAGGTTTCCAGTAGACGATTCTGGAATGACTGTGCCTGTTGCTTGGTATCAAGGAACATACAATGCTCTCGCACACCCTCGATACCAAAATCATTACTCACCGAGCCCACCGCCATTACCAGTGTATCGTAATGAAACTGCCTTTCAGGGATAATTTCTTCACCACTATCATTATGTGTTGGTGCAACATAAACGATGCGCTGCTCACGATCGAGTTTATACATACGACCCAGACGGTATTCGAAATAATTTTCTTTCGCCTGCGCCATATACTCCACCTGGTTTTCATAGGAGTCGAAGGTGCCTGCCGCTACTTCATGTAATAGCGGTTTCCAGATATGCGTTCTATTGAGATCAAGCAGCGTTATCTTGGCTTTATTACGCTTGCCCAGTTTCTTACCAAGACGCGTTGCCAGTTCAAGACCACCAGCACCACCACCGACTATCACTATGTGATGTGGATTATTGTTATTCGACATAAAAAGCTCTGTTCCTTATAAAATACTGCAAACCTCAATTAAAGCATAAGCATACTCTAATTAAGCGACCAGTGTCCAAACAGGTTATAGCCTGTTAACTCAATAGAACTATAGTCTATACTTATTGTTCTCACTGCGTATCTAATCAGGACGATTTAGCCCTATGCATGATCAGGACAATAGCCTCGACATTCCTGCCAACATATTAGGCATACTCACCTGTGTCAGTGACGCCGTTATTATTTACCAGAACGAAGTCATCCTGTATAAAAACGCGGAAGCATCTTTATTACTCCAGCAATTGCCCGAGGATATTCTTCAGCAGTTACAGTTCGACTCCGAAACTAGCAGCCTGCATCAATTACAATTTTCACTACCGGCCAGTAATGAACAGTTATCAATCAACTGCATGGCTACACAGTGGAATGGAAAATCTGCCTGCATTGCCATTATCAAAACAGTTACAGATTATGAAATATTTAATCAGGACTACAATAGAATAGGCCACTCCCGTAACCGGCTAGACCTGTTATTCAGAAGCGCGGGAGATGGTTACTGGGACTGGTATATACCGACTGCTGTTGTATTTTTTTCCAAAGGCTGGCTACAGATGCTCGGCTATGCTGTCTATGATATCGCCCCCTCTTTCAATAGCTGGATAAAACTTATTCACCCCGATGATCTGGGGCATTTTTTACTGACCTGGGCCAGCTACATGGAAAACCCGGAACATGACTTTACAATAGAATACCGGGTGCGCTGCCAGAATGGGACATACCTGTGGGTAGAGGCCCATGCTATCAAGGAACTGGATACTAAGGGCAATCTCATTCGCCTGGCTGGATTTCATCGCAATATAGAACAGCGCAAACTGAACGAAGAGAAAATACGCGAGTACCAGCAGGAACTTGAACAACTGGTTGCATTGCGCACCAGCGAACTTGAGCAGGCAAATTTACAGTTGCAGAAACTGGCAGACCAGGATCCGCTTACTCAATTGCAAAACCGTCGCAGTTTTAATGATTATCTCAACAAGCAAATGAAGCTGGCACGGAGAAATAATATTTCACTCTGTCTTATCATGCTGGATATTGATCACTTCAAGGCCTATAACGACAGGTATGGACACAAGCTAGGAGATGATTGCCTTAAACAGGTTGCAACGGTCATTCGCGAGTCTCTGCTTCGCCCGGCTGATTTTGCTTCCCGCTATGGCGGTGAAGAGTTTGTCATCGTACTCCCTGACACGGATATACAGGGAGCCATCAGCGTCGCAAAGAACATTCAGACTAACCTTGCTGAACTACACAGGCTTCCTAAAAACCCGGTTTCCGAACAACAACTGACGGCCAGTATTGGCATTGCCAGCAACACCCAGTTACAGCAGCAGGATATTCTTCAGCTGGCAGACAGAGCCATGTATGCCGCCAAGGAAAATGGCAGAAACCAGATCAGTTACTTCAGCAATGATCTGAAATCACTCTCCTATGTCGTCAACCATTCACTACTCTAGTTCCGTGAATGTAATGCCACAAAAAAAACAGGCATCCGAAGATGCCTGTTTCTGCTTAGCTGGAAAATACGCCTGCCTGCTTTGCTCAGGCCACGCTTCCAAAAGATTTATCTACCGCTCCAGCAGGAATTTCCAGTCCGGCCAGTTTACAACCTTCAGCGACCGGCCCGGCAGGTACAATCTGGTGAAGATATTTTAATCCACCCTGTGCATGGAATTTTTCATCCAGCGCATCCTTCACCTGCCTGAGCTTTGGATGTTCAACTTTTTTATAGTATTCCTGTAATGCGCCCACAAGTTCCCAGTGATCATCTGTCATTGAAATACCATCTTCTCTTGCGATGGCTTCAGCATCATCTATTGACCAGTTGTGGGGGGCATTGGGAAATGAATCGTTTGACACATTCATAAGGGTCTCCTCTTGTTATTAACAACAATAGACACACTTTAAATGTAGCAGACTCGCTGCACTTTTGGGGCAGCGAGTACACAGTAGCCGATATTCGGTCAGGGTTTAACCTGGTTAATTAACAGTTCGACAGTTTCCGCAGTGCCCACGCTTACAGGTGATACTTCTACGAACAGATCACCCGAGCGTGCACCGGGCTGGCCGGATTTGCTGATGACTGCACTGATGGTTACCTGCTCAAAACTGGAAATTTTCATCTGCGGCATCATTGCCATAGCATCGTTCAGGGTGACCGATAATGGCAAAGATGCCACTGTCTGTTTAACCGCAGCCAGCGGCATGGGTGGGCCATTCACGGCCTTTGCAAAGATAAACAGGGTGTCACCAGGTGACACCTGGTCCTGGAACGCAGGATCGATACTCACATTAACATTGATTTCTGCTGAAGACGCAGCCACTGGCATGGCCGTAGCTGTTTGCTCAGGCATGTCCTGTTTAAGGCTGGCGAGTTGCTCTGCCGTCAATCGGCCTTCAGCTTCAGAGATCAGCTGCTCAAGCTGTTTCAAAGCTTCCGGCTCTTCGCCTAACATCGGACGCAATTTATACCAGAGACGCAACGCAGCCGTAAAGTTACTCTGCTGACTTTCCGCAGTACCTGCCATCCATAAAACTGTCGGACTATCCGGCACAAGCTTCATCACCTTATCCAGAACAGGTTTGGCTGCTCCCGTCAGGCTACCGCCTTCAGTCATTGCCAGTGCATCTGCATAGCGTAATAATAATTGTGGATCATCACCCACCAGATCAATCGTCTGCTTATAAGCAGACGCAGCCTGTGGATACTGCTGTGTGGTCATATAGGTTTTTGCCAGCATATACCAGCCATCAGCATTATCGGGTTCCTGTTGCAGACGCAACTGCAGCTTTGCAATCGCTTCTTCGATACTCATCTGCTGACGATTTTCGCCCGCTGGTATCTCCACAGACTGAACAGCCTTACCCGTTGCCGCATTAAAGTCTCCAATCTGTGAA
>JBFHVK010000080.1:0-10608 GCA_041589615.1 Gammaproteobacteria bacterium
AGAACCGGAGGTAAAATAGAGAAAGCATCATGCTCGTCTTCCTCAACCACGTTTCGATTCAGCTGGTAGTCCAGGAGATCATAATAACGGCGTATATTAGTGACATATTTCACCGGTTCCCAGCCGCGCGCATAACCATGCCGGGTTTTCTTATACCATTTTTTTCTGGCGAGTAGTGGCAGTGTGGTTTGTAGATCCAGCCACTTGTTTGGATTCTTGCCAAGTTGCTTTGCAATTTTCTGTGCGTCGATCACATGATAATAACCAACATTATATGCGGCCATGGCAAACCAGGTTCTGTCTGGTTCCTTGAGCTCAGCAGGAAAACGCCGACGAATCTGGTCGAGATATTTTGCGCCACCCAAAATACTACTTTCAGGATCCAGCCTGTTTTTTATTCCCAGCTGTCCAGCAGTTTGGCGGGTTAGCATCATTATTCCTCGTACACCGGTTGGCGAAACTGCTTTGGGGTTCCAGTGTGACTCCTGGTAACCCATTGCAGCGAGTAGTTTCCAGTCGAGATTGTATTTATCAGCTGCTTCCTTGTACATGTCGATATATTTACTGAGGCGTGTGGCAATGTGACGAATATAAATCCGGTTACCGACATAATCGAATTTGTTGACATGGCCGTAATGTTTTTCAACCAGGTGAGTAATTTCACCATTATTCATACTGCGCCAGAAAAAGCTCATAGCTTTGTCGTACAAACTGGTGTCATTGCCTCTGGGGAAAGCCCATGCCAGTTGCTTGGGTTCTGATATGTCGAAGGCGACTCTTAATTCAAGAAGGAAACGCTGGTTGCGAGCAACTTCATTTGAGTCTGCCACGGTATAGTCGATAAGCTGATTCTCAACCAGGTAAAGCAGGTTTTCGCTATCAAGATCTTTTTGAGTATTCCAGCTGAGTTCGGGATGTTTTTCCCGCAGCTTGTCCAGGCTATCAACATGACTTGAATTCTCGATGACTTCAAGTATGCCGTCATCAAGGTCCTCGATAGTTCTAGGGCGATATGACTGATTGTTATAGATGAGCTGTTCGGTAACATCCATATAACTCGCCGTAAAACGTACAATTTTTTTGCGAGCTTCAGTAATGGTGAGTCCGGCTGCTGCAAAATGTGCTTCGCCATTCTGCAGGCTATTGAAAATATCATCGATGTTGTCACTCGTAATAACTTTGAGTTTTACTCCGAGTGATTTTGCAAATTTTTTTGCAAGGTCGTATTCGAATCCAGTATCGCCATTAGGGCCTTCGTAATAGGTAGTGGAACTGTTACGGGTAACCATAACAATTTCACCCGCATCCTGAACCTGGCTCAGGGTATTCGGCTTAAACAGCAGCGGGAATAGCTTGAACAGCAGTAGAATTATGCCTGCCAGGACTATCAGGGATATACCCATTAAACGGCAGCGTGAACTTTGCAGTGGGTTTTCCATTCAGACCTGTCTCAACCTGCCCGGAAATTGCACGGGCTTTAATAATTTATAGTTCAAAATTAGCCCAGATGGGGCAGTGATCGGAGGGTTTTTCCATAGCACGCACCATGTAGTCAATACCTGCATCATTACACTGCTGAATCAGTTTTTCAGTGGCCAGTATCAGGTCTATGCGCAGTCCTCGTTTGGGTTCGCGCTCGAAGCCCTTGCTGCGATAATCAAACCAGCTAAAGCGATCGTTTATCATCGGGTGAAGGTGGCGATAGCTATCTACCAGGCCCCAGTCATATAGTGTTTGTATCCATTCTCTTTCTATAGGCAAAAAGCTGCATTTACCAGATTTAAGCCAGCGTTTTGCGTTATCTTCACCGATGCCAATATCCAGATCCAGGGGAGCAATGTTCATATCACCCATGAGGATCAGGTTTTCATCCGGGCTGTGATGCTGCCTGAGAAGGGCTGTTAAATCTGCATAGAACTTCTGTTTGGCAGGAAATTTTTCAGGGTGGTTTATGCTTTCACCCTGTGGGAAGTAGCCGTTCATCACTGTTACTGCCTTGCCATTAACTTCGAATCGGGCCGAGATAAATCGCCGTTGGGCATGATCATCGTCACCCGGAAAGCCTTTCTGTATTTCGATTGGGGGCTCTTTATAGAGAAGAGCGACACCATAATGGGTTTTCTGGCCATGAAATGCAGCCTGATAACCCAGTGATTCTATCATCTCCACAGGGAAATCTTCATCTCGAGATTTGGTTTCCTGTATGCCGATGATATCCGGCGCGTGGTGGCCGATTAGCGCCTGTAGCTGGTGCTCGCGCATACGAATACTATTGGTATTGAATGAGATAACTTTCATATTTAGTCGGAAATCATTGTAAAATCAGTGGCGTAATCTACCATTGTTTGTGACTCCTGTCCTTATCGAGAAGCCTCATGCTGACTATCACGCCCGTCAAAGCCTATTCAGACAACTATATATGGATATTGCGTAAAGATAGTCAGCCAGAAGTGGTGGTGATTGATCCGGGGCAGTCCCAGCCTGTTCTAGATTACCTCGAAGAACAGCAGCTACAGCCATTGGCCATACTGATTACCCACCAGCATTACGACCACACGGGTGGTGTAGCCGAGTTGTTGCAGCATTTTCCCCACCTACACGTAATTGGGCCATATTTAGCCCCCTCAGAGAAGGCGCTCAACATCGACCTGCCAATCCCAAAGTTGTTTACCTGGACAGTGGGCGAAGGTGATACCGTGTTTATACGCGAACTCGACCTCAAGCTGGATGTAATTGCCATTCCCGGGCACACGCTCGATCATCTGGCCTATATAGGTGATGGTATTGCCTTTTGCGGTGATACGCTCTTTGCTGCAGGTTGCGGGAGACTGTTCAGTGGCACTGCAGAGATGATGTCTACTTCGCTTCAGCGACTCGCCAGATTACCTGCTGATATGCGGCTGTATCCCACGCATGAGTATACGGTCGATAACCTTGGCTTTGCCAAATGGGTAGAACCGCAGAATGAAGACATTCTTCAGCGTGATGAAATCGAACTTGAGAAGCAGCAACAGGGAATCGTTACCTTGCCCACTACAGTTGAGCTGGAATGCAAAACGAACCCGTTTATTCGTGTGCAACAACCAGCAGTAAAACAGGCAGCAGAAGCCTTTGCTGGTGAGGCACTGGCTGAAGACTGGCAGGTATTTGCCGCCCTGCGTGAATGGAAAGACAGCAAATACGATTAGTATAGCGCTGTATCTAATCAGCTTAATGCCCGGCTGAATTTATCCGGACATGATGAAATAGAAGCTGCCTGGATTAAAAATAGAAATTATAACCAAGTAGTGCAGCGTGATCTGTATCCCAACTAGTCTGCAATTTCCTTTATAATTCTGTAACCTTGCACTATTCTGTTGGGCCTTATGTGTGTTGCATAAGTAAATAATAATATTTGCCAGGATGGATTGATGTGATGCGCGGCATCCTTATAACAGGCTTACTAATACTGATTCTGATTTCCAGGGTACAGGCTGAATCGGCTTTCACTGAAGCGTTGCAAACGCTTAAACAACAATCCCTGAGCCTCGATAGGGACCTGTTGTTACTCGAGGAAAAGATTACCCGTCCCCTGAGTATTTACCTGAGTACCCAGGTGGATGCGAAATTTGTGTTGAACAGTATGACGCTAACACTGGATGATAAGCCGTTACTAGACATTCAATATACAGATAATGAACGCCAGGCTCTGGCAAAGGGTGGAGCTCAATTACTATATCGCGGTGCACTGCCATCGGGTGAACATCAGCTCATTGCTTATTACTCAAGTGATAAGGGTTATCAGGGCGGTACTAAATTCAAATTCAGTAAAGGTGATATTTCCCAGGTAATAGAAATTAAAATTCTGAAGGGTAATTCACGCGAGTCACGATTAAAGCCGGCGGTTGTGATTAATACAGTTAACGATGACATGGAAGGGCAATAAAATGTTTTCGTACCCTGAATTTTCACTCCTGCTTGTCAAAATCACTTTATTACCTGCAATTCTATTTGTAAGTACGGGCATTCAGGCTGCTAAAGCACCTTCGGTTTTTTACAAACACCTCCTGTACCTTAGAGACACTGAGCAGAATAATCTTATATTAAGCCAGGTCATGGTTGATGAAAAAATGAACCGGCTGGGCCAGCACAAACATCAGGCGGAATTATTAAAGGCCCGACTTTTTATGGACAAGGGTTTGCATCGATCATCCGCACAGATTCTTAAAACACTGATTGATAATACAGACGTAGACAGCCAGCTAAAAAATGAAGCCAGGTTTTTTCTGGGTAAAAGTTATTATCATCAGGATAATTACAAAGATGCTTATAAGGCCTTTAGTAGTGTCCGTGAGCCTGTAAGTGCTGAAGTGCGTGCAGAACTACAGCACTTGAAGAGTCTCATTTTAATGAGGCAGGGTAAATACGAACAGGCGGCACAGTACCTGAGGAAAAACTGGTGGCAGGCACCCGAAAACTGGGATCTGTATGCACGTCTTAATCTGGGTGTGGCACTGATACATAGTGAAAACCAGAGCCAGGGGTTCGATCTGCTGAAGCAGTTAGGTGAGAAAACATTTACTGACGAAGAGGCGAAGACACTGGGAGATAAGGCTAATCAGGCGCTGGGTTTTGTATTGCTCAACCAGGGTGAACCGGAACAGGCAAGGCATTACCTTGAAAAGGTACGCTTGCAGGGGCCTTATTCAAACCTGGCATTACTTGGTGCTGGATGGGCCAGTACAAGGCTGGAGCAGTTTCGCCAGGCAGTTATCCCATGGTCAGAATTACAGAAAAAAGACATACGTGATATTCCAGTACAGGAATCCATGCTAACACTGCCCTATGCGCTTGAGCGAATGGGCAAGATTCGACAAAGTGTGAAATATTATCAACGCGCCGTAAAAATATATGAAACTGAGATGCAGGCACTTGTTAAAAGTATGCAGTCTATTGGCTCGAATAGTTTACATCAGGAATTAATGAAGCTCGACGTAACATCTGAAAAGACATGGTTCAATTCAGTTAATGAAGCCAGTAATGGCCTGGCGCTGCGTTATATGAAGCAGATGATCGAGGATGATAATTTTTTCAGACTTATTGTTAACTATCGAGAAGCCCGCTTACTAAAACATAATGCTGGAATTAAAATTGCACGTATATCAGATATACAGACACGGCTACTGTCACAGGCCGGTGTTGAAGATGAGGCCTTAAGTAAAAGAAATCGTGACCAGATCAGATTTATAGAAATACTTGTTGCAGATCTATTAAAACGAAGCAATGAGTTACAGCTCAAAGCGCAGGGGAATATTATCAGTATTTCTGATGATATACGTAAGCGTGCGATTGAATTGCTCAATCAACGTAAAAAAGAACTTGATGTCTATCTTGTTCAGTCCCGACTGGCTCTCGCACAAAGCTATGACCAGCTAAAGTCAAACTAATATGCATTATATTCAGAAATATATATTGTTAGTTATGTTGTTCATGTTAAGTGCATGCAACTCAAATGTGCGAGATGGTCGTATAGGCAGTCTTGGTGAGCCAGCTGCCTTACAGGATGATGTGGAAGTTGAACAGGCGATTGTAGAAGAACCTGTTGTAGCTGACTATGGGAAATTTATCAGATTGTTTGATACGTTTTCCAGTGAAGCAATGCGACGTGACGGTATGCGGAGAATGGCCGATCTTCAACTGCGTTTTAATGATAAGGAAAGTATGCCATTGACAGCAGTTATTCAGCTGTTCGAAAAACTAATTGAAGATCACCCGCTGGAACGACATGATCGTCTGATGTATCAGTTATCACGAGAGTATGAGGAAAGTGGTGATCTGGATACGGCTTTAGCAAGTCTTGATCGAATGGTGAAGTTATATCAGGACTCAAAATTTTATGACGAAGCACAGTTCAGGCGAGGAGAAATACTATTTTCCAAACGACAATATGCAGAAGCTGAGCAGGCGTATAGTCAGGTTATAGCCTTCAGGAAATATGATGACAAGTCTATATACTATGAGCAGGCTGTTTATAAACAGGGCTGGTCTCAATTCAAACAGAGTCGTTACAATAAAGCGCTAAATTCATTTCTTCACTTACTGGATCTGCATACTCATGAAGGAGATCTTAAGCTCGACAGCATGAAACCCTCCGAAAGACAATTTGTTGAGGATGCAATGCGCGCAATTAATCTAAGTTTTTCTTACCAGGCGGGACCGGTAAGTGCGAGAGATTATTTTGCAGGCCAGCACAGGAGAGTATATGAGTTCCGTATTTTTTCATCTCTTGCAGAGTTCTATTTGCAGAAAAAGCATTATGCTGATTCTGTAAAAACTTATCGCCTGTTTGTTGCGGCTAATGATATGCATCCACAGTCACCCTCGTTCCTTTTGAAGGTGATTGATGTATATGACAAAAGTGGATTTCCTGATTTACTGATTGAAGCAAAGAAGGATTACGTTCAAAGGTATTCGATAAAAAGTTCATTCTGGGGTTTGTATGAGCCATCTTCATATCTCAGAGAGCTACAGGCATTGAATGATAATCTGAAGCAGCTTGCAAGCTACTACCATGCTGAGGCGCAAAAAAGTAAAAGCTCATTGAGCTACCGAGAGGCGCAGAGATGGTATCGTACCTGGCTGGACTCTTTTGCAGAAGAAAAGGATGCCTGGTATATGAATTTTCTTTTTGCAGAAATTCTCAATGAAAGCGGGCAGTATGAGTCTGCGGTTTCGCAATATGAACGCACGGCATATGATTATGATCGACATGAGAGATCGGCCGAGGCAGGTTATGCAGCATTGCTAATGTATGCGAAACATGAAAAACAGCTTAGTGGTTTTGTGCAGCAACAGTGGCATCGACGTTCAATCGAGAGTGCTATTCGTTTTGCGAATACATTTACTGATCACAATCAGGCTGATCGCGTTTTAACCAGTGCTGTCGAGAATCTGTTTCAGCTGGGTGAGTATAAGAAGGCACATCAGATTGCGTTACAGGCAAGCACAGATTCCATGCAGCATGAATTGCTGGCATCAATATGGACAGTGATGGCGCATATAGAATTTGAATGGAATGATTTTGTTGCAGCTGAGAAGTCCTATAGCAGGGCGCTAGAGTTAATGCCGCAAAAACAGGTAGAGCGTGACGCGCTGATAAAGAAAAAAGCGGTGGCTGTTTACAAACAGGGAGAAATCAGTCGTAAGCAGGGTGACCTGCAATCAGCGGTTAAACACTTTAGTCGAGTGAAACAGGTATCTAATGAGGCAGGCCTGGTTGCTAGTGCCGAGTATGATGCGGCAGCAGCAATGATAGGTTTACGTCAGTGGGTACAGGCTGCTAAGGTGCTTGAGGCATTCAGGCGCGCTAATCCCGACCATGCCTTACAGCCCGAAGTTACGAGAAAGCTTGCACTGGTATATCTTGAAAATGGCCAGATAGATGAGGCATCCAGAGAATATGAGAAGGTGTCTCACTTACCGGCAGATAAAACATTGCAACTTGAATCTTTGTGGCAGGCTGCAGAACTGTCTGAGCAGGCGGGTGATGCCGCACGTTCCAGGATATTGTATGAATCATTCGTAAAACGATTTCCAGATCCACTGGAAAGGTCTATTGAAGCGCGTCAACGCCTGATAGAACTATACCAGCGTGACAATAATCTTAAACAGGCCAGTTACTGGCGACTTGAACTGATTAACAGTGATGCAAAGGCGGGTAATCAACGTAGTGATAGAACGCGTTATCTAGCGGCAAAGGCAAGTTTTGATCTGGCCGAACCTGTGTTTGACAGGTATAGAAAAGTTAAGCTAACCGTACCACTTAAAAAGAGCCTCAGTCTAAAGCGCAAACGTATGGATGAAGCCTTGAAAATGTATACACGAGCTGCCGCTTATAAAATTCCAGAGGTGCTTACGGCCTCTACCTATCGTATTGCAGCAATTTATCAGGATCTGGGAGTTGCAATTTATAATTCTGAGCGACCCAAACAGCTTTCTGAGGAAGAACTTGAACAATACGATATTTTACTGGAAGAAAAAGCGTATCCATTTGAAGAAAAAGCCATAGAATTTCATGAAATAAATGTATCCAGGCTGGCTGAAGGTCTCGATATTGTATGGATCTGGAAAAGCCTTGAGCAGCTGAAGGAGTTGTTGCCAGTGCGTTACAATAAGCTTGAAAAAACTGATCCGCAGGTCATAACGATATTCTGAGGTTGATATGATGCAGTATATTTTAATCAGGGTAACCGGGCTAATATTGTTAATATTTCTTTCCGCCTGCCAGCTATCGCCTTCTAAACCTGGTGGAGAGATTGCTGTCGAGAGAGAACTTAGTCCTGAGATAATAAAACTTTACCAACAGGGGCTTCATTTAATGAAAATTGAAAATGATGAAGCAGCCTTTAAAGTATTTAAATCTGTAAGTCAGCAGGATGACAGTCTCTCAGGGCCTTATGTAAATCGTGGCCTGATTTATTTACGAGCGAATGATAAAAACAAGGCAAAGGCCGAGTTTCTTGGGGCAGTTGAGCGGAACAGTAAAAATGCAACTGCATTAAATCAGCTGGGTGTTTTATCAAGAGAAGAAGGTGATATTGAATCCGCTAAATCGAATTATCAGGCTGCTCTACAGGCAGATCCAGGTCATGCGAATGCGCACCTGAACATGGGAATACTGTGTGATATATATTTACAGGACAAGCCTTGTGCAATGAAACATTATAAAAGCTATCAGGTGTTACGCCCAGGAGATGAGTCAATTAATAACTGGATAATCGATCTACAGGAACAATTATGAAACACTGCAGATGTTGTATGATGTTTATCTGTGTAATGCCGCTGATGTTACATGCTGAAGATAAACTGGATATGGAAGGTATATCGATTGTGGGTAATAGTGAGCTTCCCAAGTCACTCTATATTGTGCCATGGAAATCACCAGAGCAAAGAGCCTCAGCAGGTAAGCCGGTAAATAGCCTGGTAAATAAAATTCTTGAGCCTGTGGAAAGGGATGCGTTTTTACGTAGGCTGAAATATTCTGTGAGTGGTGCCCAGTAATACATGTGCTAATTTAGCTAGATCATGAGACAAAATAAAAAGGCAGCCCTTAGCTGCCTTTTTATTTAGAGGTAAATACTGAACTACTTAAGTCTTCTGGCGTCTTGCAATACCGGCTAGACCAATCAGTCCTGAAGCAAACAGCCAGACAGCTGCCGGTACAGGAACAGCACTAACTGTTGCAGCTGTTAAGCCAGTATCATCATCAAAAGTCATGGTAAATGTGCCCCAGCCATCAGCAAAGCCATCGACCGAACGTGCACCCATTGAGGTTACAATATAAAAATCATCACCCGGATTCAGGTCAAAAGTCATCGAGCCGGAGGTATTAACATCGCTACCTGATGTAATGAATAAAGAATCAGTGCCGACATTTTCCAGGCCAAATGCAATTTCATATACCAGGGTGCCAAAATCTGCATAATATTCAAGATCGCTTCCAATGAGGATGGCGACATCAGCTCTAAGCTGGTTGTTGCTGAGCGAGCCTGTTGGATTCGCGCTAACTGAGCCATGCAGGTTATAGTTTAGAGTAAAGCTGAATGGGTCTATGCCATCATATGTAAAACCCTGAATAGCAAATGCTTCTGCGAAACCGCCACGATTCTCCCCTGCAAAAGTTTCTACACGCAGTTCTGGCAGGTATCCGACGGTAGCCAGGTCAGCAGATGCACGCGCGTTTGCATATGAGGTTTCCTGTGATGATGCTGTAGTGTTAAATTCACCACCTGCGTTGTCATACTGGAAGTCTCCTCCTCCAGCAGTTGTGCAATAGCTTGGACAATTACTAGCTGTGCTAGAAGATGCGTATGCGCCATATCCCGAAACGATAGCGGCATGTGAAGCGAAGGGTAGAGTTAGGGCAAGTCCTAATAAGATAGAAGGTTGAATTTTCATTTTTTCTCCATGATGAAAATGTATTCCATTGTTATGCGCATAGAAGCGCAAATATGATCGGTAGCTGATTTGCTAATGTTGATCATTTTTCACATCGGCGATATTACTGTATTAAACAGGATCTGCAAGCCCTGTTCCTGAAAAGAATTGAATTAAGTCACGTCATGTAAAAATAATAAAAATTATTGGAATAAAAATGAACTTGTGAGCATCTTGTGCTCAATCTGGGTCTTTGGGGAAATAAGCATAGCGCAAGTAAAGAATGTTTAAGGCGTAGACTCTGGTATTTATCAGAGTGATAAGTAGAAGTTGCATGCCATCACGTTAAACTTAATGGCATGCATTCCATATTTGGCAGAGAGGATGGGATTCGAACCCACGATACCTTTCGGTATACACACTTTCCAGGCGTGCTCCTTCAACCACTCGGACACCTCTCTAGAAACTTTCTAAAACTACCGCTTTCTGATAACAGAAGTACTGACTTATCGGAGCACGCGGCGCGCTCCCTTTTTGAGTAGAATTTTCTCTCACTGACTCTATTAATGTATGGTTGATAATGCCTTAATAAACAATAACATACAGCAATATAGCTGGTTGTTTCAGGTCTGTGAAAGGTGCAAAAGACTATATCAGTCTGGCTTTCAGGTCAATATCTGGATGAAATTACAC
>JBFHVK010000081.1:0-10607 GCA_041589615.1 Gammaproteobacteria bacterium
CGTGGTGGGTACAGCGAAAGAATATCTGGGTGTTAATGTCTATATGCGACGGAATGCACTGAATCGGCTGCTGAAAGAGGGAGATGCAATTTCCGCTGCCTACCTGAAAGTGGATACGAAATACCAGCGTGAAGTGTATGCAGAGTTAAAAGGTATGCCGAGAATTGCCGGAGTGGTAGAGCAAAGATCTGCCATCAGGGCCTTTTATAAAACCATGGATGAAACGATTCTTTTTTTCACATTTATAACTACCCTGCTCGGTGGCACTATTGCATTTGGTGTGATTTATAACAGTATGCGAATTGCACTATCTGAACGTAATCGAGAACTGGCCAGTCTCAGGGTGCTGGGATTTCATCGATCTGACGTTGCCTATATTTTACTCGGTGAACTGGCCCTGTTGACCCTGGTGGCCATACCTATGGGTATGCTTATTGGTTATGGTTTATGTGCTTATCTGGCATACGAATTTGATACAGACCTGTATCGTATACCGCTGGTACTGGGTATAAATGTTTATGCGTTTGCAGCACTGGTGGTGATAGGTTCATCAGTTATATCTGCCATGATGATATGGCGAAACCTGGCCCAGCTTGATATGGTGGCCGTACTCAAGACCAAGGAGTAAGTCGATGTTTAGTCAGCTGCGAAAACATCCCGTTATTTCTACTATTGCAATCCTGATTGTGGGCATGCTGGTATGGGGTTTCTGGCCGCAACCAGTGCTGGTCGAAGCCGTTGTGGTTCATCGTGCACCCTTAACCATAACCATTGAAGAAGAAGGCCGTACCCGTGTCATTGATCGCTATCTTATTTCAGCACCGGTGAGTGGTGTAACCTGCCGTCAGCATCTAAAGGTCGGGGATGAAGTTGAGCAGGGGCAGGTGCTATTGAATATTACTCCGCTAGAATCGCAGGCACTTGATCCTCGAAGTCGTGCACATGCAAAGGCCGAGGTAGCAAAAGCCGAATCTGCATTGCATGCTGCCGAAGAACAACTTCGAGCAGCCACTGTTGCGTCCGAGCTGGCCAGTACTGAACTCAAACGTGCGCAATTAATGATGGATAAGGAGCTAATTTCGCGTGAACAGTTCGATAAAGCCAGAAGCGAAGCACAATCAACTGAAGCGGTTAAGCGATCTACCGAATTTAAGGTTGAAGTGGCCAGGTATGAACTTGAAGCAGCGCGTACCACCCTGGAATACACGGCTGGTAGTGTTGTTGGGGAGCCTGCCGAACGTATACCTGTACGTTCTCCCATCAAGGGGCGCGTGCTGAAAGTAGTGCGTGAGTGTGAAGGGCCAGTGGCAACCGGTGATCCATTACTGGAAGTCGGTGACCCTGGCGCACTGGAAGTGGAAGTGGATGTACTCTCGGCAGATGCAGTAAAAATAAAACCGGGAATGAAGGTGATGTTTGATCGCTGGGGCGGTGCCCAGCCACTGACGGGTAAAGTCCGGATTATCGAACCAGTCGGCTTTACCAAAGTTTCAGCACTGGGCGTAGAAGAGCAGCGAGTGCTGATTATTTCTGATTTTATTTCTCCGGCAGAACAATGGCATCGGCTGGGTGATGGTTATCGTGTTGAAGCACGATTCGTGCTCTGGCATGAAGAAGAAGTATTGCAGATTCCTGCTAGTGGTCTATTCCGTTATAAAGATGGCTGGGCGGTGTTTGTTGTAGAAAATGATCGTGCAATCAGGCGCGTTGTAAAAGTAGGCCAGCGTAACGGATTAGTCGCGCAGGTACTGGATGGTGTGACGCAAGGTGAGAAAGTGATTACGCACCCGAGTGATGAAGTTGAAGATACACGACGCGTGACTATAAGAAATATTCAACAGTAGTTGCAATTTGAAAAAATATAAAAAGGGGTGTGGGGATAAGTAATGAAATAAACATCGGTATTCCCCATGTCATGAAGAAGCATGGGTAATACCGATTGTGAAATTAATTATTTCTCAGCCTGAATGACGGCAGATACCACATAGTCTTCAATTTTACTTCCAGGTGCCCAGTCCTTGATAAATTCACGACTTTCATCTTTAGGGCTGATGCTGATATTTTTAAATCCTGCCTGCTTCATGATGTCTTCGAGCTCGTCAATACTGGATGCGCCACTTACACATGCAGAATAAAGTTGCGTGTCATTTTTAATTTCATCGGGTAGTTCGGTGCTGCTAACGACATCTGAGATTGCAAGGCGTCCACCGGGTTTGAGAATACGATAGGCGTCATTGAAAACCTGTTGTTTATGTGGTGACAGGTTAATGACACAATTTGAAATAATAGTGTCAACACTATTGTCTGCTACAGGCAGGTGTTCAATTTCACCAAGCCTGAATTCGACATTTGTGTAACTGGCTTTAGCTGCATTTTTTCGTGCCTTGCTTATCATTTCAGGAGTCATGTCAACTCCAATGACGTGCCCGTCCTTGCCGACTTCATTAGCAGCAAGAAACGCATCAAAGCCGCCACCGCTTCCAAGATCAACGACTACTTCGCCTGGTTGCAGTGCTGCAATGGCTTTCGGGTTGCCACAGCCCAATCCCATGTCTGCTCCATCAGGGACATTCTTTAAATCATCTTCACTGTAGCCAAGGCGGGTTGAAATAAGCTGGTTTATCTGCTCATCGTCAGATACACCACAGCAACTGCTCGCCGTACCACAGCAATCTCCCTGGTTGTTAGCTTCGGCAACCTTGCTGTAAGAATCCCTGACATTGTTACGAATTTTATCAGCCTGTTGATGATCCATATGTGCCTGCCTCTATTGCTGAAATGTTGAGTAGTTGTTTAATGCGTTTATGATGCTGTATATAGTCACGGGCATCGTCTATATCCCAGAGCGTGTTTAAAAGCTGGTAACGGTAGCCACAACTATGTGCGTTTTTAAGGTTCTGTTGTAACACAGATGGCGTACTCCATTCAATTTTTTCGAATAAAGATGCAGAAATTCTGCTGGCACCAATTAATACATAGCCACCATCGCTAGCAGGACCAAATACCAGCTCATCATGCTGCAGAGCATCAAAGGCGGCATTGATATAATGCTGGTCGATTTCGGGACAGTCGGTACCAATAAGAACGCATTCGCTATATTTCTGCAGGGATGCCTGCATGGAATGTAGCATGCGTTCACCCAGATCGTTGCCCTGCTGGCTATGAATGCTGATATTAAAAACCTGTTTTAATTTTCTAAAAAAATCATGCCCGGGGTTTGAGTCGACATGTACGGTTATATCGATATCAGGTAGAAGGCATACGCGTTGCAGAGAGTGCATGACCATCTTTTTATACAGTTCGGTTGTAGCGTATTTTCCCAGCAGGGGAATCAGCCGGGTTTTGCAACGACCTTCATCAGGTGCTCTCACAAACAGGATGAGTTGTTTTTTATTTTTTGCTTGCATGATTGCTATAGGATCTGGAAAGGCTCTGTGCAGGTGCGCCAAGAAAATAACTAAGACGTAGCGACCACATCAGTAAGATAGTTTTAAAAATGCCATGTTTCTCCCAGCGACGACTGGATGTTATAAGCGGGTAATGGCTAACACAGAGCGGGCGAGAAATTTTTCGCAGGCGTTTGCTTATGTCAATGTCTTCCATGAGGGGTATATCTGAAAAACCAGAGAGTTTTCTAAAAATATTTCGACAGATAAAAATACCCTGGTCACCTGTCGCAATGCCTGACAAATATGACCGCATATTAATAAACCATTCAATAATACGAAATGGCCAGCGATTGCTGCTCAGGCGTATATCAAATCGTCCCCACATTTTTTTTGAACGTTGCAGGGCATTAGCAAGGAGTTGGTCTATGTTTTCAGGGCATAGTGTATCTGCATGAATGAAACACAGGACGTCACCAGTTGCAGACTGTGCACCGTAATTCATCTGTCTCGCTCTGCCAGGTGAGCAGGATAATTGCTGGTCAACGAGCTGTTTCGTCACTGCTACAGTATTGTCTGTGCTGTTACCATCAACCAGGATAATTTCATGGCCGCGCTTTCGTAGTGGTTGTAGAGTGCCAAGTGATTCGCATATATTTTCAGCTTCATTCAGGCAGGGCATAATAATTGAGATTTTCAGTGCTTTCATGATTCGTTTTTTCTAGCTCAGGGCACCACCACAACTAGAGCCACTACCTGCAGTGCAGCCATAACAGTGTTCGGCAACAGCTATCGGGCTGCTCTTTAAATCGTCAATGTTTAATTCGGAAATATGGGTTTTTTCTGAAGTTGCTAAACTGCTGGGCATATCCAGCATCTGGTTAAAATCACAGTCATATATATAGCCTTGCCAGTCAATGCTAATGAGATTTCTGCACATTACAGTTTGCAGGTTGTCATGACTATGAGACTGCTTTAGTAGCTGCATGTAGTTCTCAAACTCACCCTTGCTTATAAGTGTGCTGCCAAAACGCATGATGGGCATATTGGTTAGCGTGTAAAGCTGGTTGAATTCAATGTCGAAGTCGTCTTTTAGTTTCTGTTTGTATTCAGATTCAAGTGCCTGTTGTGAAGGTGGCAGGGAAGCACCGCCCGGGTTGTACATTAAATTTAGAATAAGACCGCTGCCTGCTTTGCCATAGCCTAGTGCATTCAGTTTTTTCAGGCCGGTAATACTGCCATCGAAAACACCTTTGCCACGTTGACTGTCAACATTGTGCTGGCTATAGCACGGCAGGGAGGCAACAATTTCAACTTCATTGGACGCTAGAAACCCGGCCAGTTCCTGCTGGTTTTCTTCATTTAGTATAGTGAGGTTACAACGATCGATGATATTGATATTCATCTTATGTGCTGTTTCAACCAGGTAGTGGAAATGTGGATTTAGTTCGGGTGCTCCACCAGTAAGATCCAGTTGCTTAATGTTGTATTTATCGGCTACCTGTAAAACTGTTTCGATAGTTTGCAAGGACATTTGCTCGGTGCGATTCGGGCCTGCATTTACATGGCAGTGCTTGCAGCTCTGGTTGCAGGTGTAGCCCAGATTGAGCTGCAGGATTTGTAGCTGATCACGCATGAGCTGTGGAAAATCACTATTAATCAGATAAGGTTTTGTATCATGCATGTTGGCTAACCTGTCAGGCTTTAGTGCAAATTAGTTATTCGTAGAAACAGGGTACTGGTGTTTTATCCAGTCTGTCATGCCCATACGAGCAACCTTAACATTATTAAAGCCCGCATTTGCTAGAATTTTTGCGGCGCTAGACGAACGTTTATCAGTACGGCAGATAGTAACAACGGGTTTGTCTTTATACTGTTGAATATCCGCCAGTTTCTGGGGCAGTTCCTCAAGAGGAATCAAGCAGGACTGTGTAATATGTCCCTGCTCACCGTTGTAATCGGCTTCGCTTCTAACATCCAGTAATAACATGTCCTGTTGCTGGTCCAGTTGTTGTTTGAGTTGATCGATATCCAGCATGTCTACCTTTCGTAACTGTTGAATAATGCGTGGAATAAACGCAACGATTGCGAGTAGTGCTAATGCCAGCAGTGCTTTCTGGATAAGGTCTTCACCGCCAGTGGCTGCTTCCTTACCAATGTAGCCAAGGTAGGTATAAGCAAGTGCGCCGGGAAGCATGAAAATATAGGTGGCAATACTGTACTGGCTAAAACTGATTTTAGTCAGGCCAAGGGCATAGTTAAGCAGGTTAAAGGGAAACAGGGGAACCAGTCGGGTAAAGGCCACGAAGCGCCATCCTTCATTTTCCACACCACGAATGAGTTGTTGCATGCGCCCTGCAGAGCGCTGTGCCACCCAGTCGGAGGCGATATAGCGTGCGATAATAAACGCCAGCATGGCACCCAGGGTAGCACCTGTCAGGCTATAGAAGGTACCCAGTACAGGGCCAAACAGGGCACCGCCCAGCAGGGTTAATAGCGAGCCAGGGAGAAACAGTACGGTGCTAACAATATAGATCAGTATAAAAAGTAAGGGGGCTGCCGTACCACTATCTTCTATAAACTGCTGGATCAGATGAATATCGAGGCTATCCCTGTTAAGGATGGCCCAGCCAATGCTTATGCCGAGAAGTGACAGTAAAATGATACGTATGATAAATGCATTACTTTTCATAAAGGCTCCTGCTTACTCGGGCTTTTCAGTATCAGACCAGTTGCGGCGATTGATTGCGTAACCGGAAACCTTGCCAATAAAGGGCATGGCAAGCATGCCGTGTAACCAGTTTGTCTGTTTTGCTGAGGTGAATTTTCGTATACCAATCTGCATTCCAATGTGACCGCCCCGGGGCTGCTCGCGATAGGTACCAAACAGGCGATCCCACCAGCTAAGGTTAAAGCCGAAGTTGCTATTGGTTTCGTCATCTTCAATAGAATGATGTACCCGATGCATATCAGGTGTGACAATAAACAGGCGCAGTAGTTTGTCCAGCCAGGCAGGCAGGCCAACATTGCCATGATTGAACATGGCCATGCCATTGAGCAGGACTTCAAACACAATAACGGCGACCACTGCCGGCCCCAGCGCTGCAATAGCAGCGAACTTGATCAGCATGGAGAAGATAATTTCGATGGGATGGAAGCGAATGCCGGTGGTGACATCGTAGTCCAGGTCGGCGTGATGTACGCGGTGAAGTCGCCATAATGCAGGCACCGCATGAACCACTACATGCTGCAGGTAAATGATGAAGTCGAGCAGAATCACGGCGAGTATTATTTCGAGCAGCGGAGGCCATTGCAGGTAATTGAACAGGCCCCAGCCCTGCTCGCTGGTAAACAGGGCTAGCCCTACAGCCGCTGCGGGAAATAGCAGGCGAAGCAGGAAGCTGTTTAGAAAAACCAGCCCAAGATTATTGGTCCAGCGTATGAGTCTTGATAGTTTGAGTGCGCGTTTCGGGGCGAGCAGTTCCCACAGGCCCATAATACCCAGCATACCAATGAATACACTGAGTCGAATGGTGCTCTCGTTTTCAAGAATAAACTGCTGGATGTCCATGGTATTTCCTGTTGCTCAGTGTTTCTTTGATTGTAGGCCTGTTTACGCGGGCCAAATAATACTATTCAATTGATTACTTGAATAGTAGAATAGCTGATATGCAAATCATCCGTCAAGGCATAAAATCCGTCAGATGACAGTTTGAGGTACAAAATGAGCTTTAAGCAGGATCTTTTTTCCCAGTTTGCGCGTATCGGTAAGGCGTTAAGCCATGCTAATCGCCTGCAGATGCTCGACTACCTGGCCCAGGCCGAGCGTAGTGTGGAAGACCTGGCCCGTGTCTCCGGGCTGAGCGTGGCGAATACTTCGCAACATCTACAGCAACTCAGGCAGGCGGGACTGGTAAGCAGTGACAAGCGTGGTTTGAAGGTGCATTATCGTCTGGCAAGCGACGATGTCGTTGAGCTACTTAAGATGATACGGCAGATCTCGGAGCGTCAGCTTGCTGATGTGGGCAGGCTGGTGGATACCTACCTGACCATCAAGGACCAGCTGGAACCCGTGCAGCGGGATGAGCTGCTGGACAGGGTTCGCCAGGGGCTGGTAACGGTGATAGACGTGCGCCCCGAAAATGAGTATGCGGCGGGTCACCTCCCCGGGGCGATCAATATTCCGCCTGATGAGCTGCAGCAACGGTTGCAGAATATAGATCCTGACAAAGAAGTGGTTGCATACTGTCGAGGCCCTCATTGTGTTTACTCTTATGATGCGGTGGAAATGTTACGAGAAAAGGGGCTCAGCGCAAGCCGGCTGGAAGATGGCTTTCCAGAGTGGAAAAGTGCCGGATTTCCAGTTGAGAGTTCCGACTAATTGAACCCTGAGGAGCGCCTGTGAAACTGGTTTTTGTCTACAATGCAGATAGCGGTATTTTCAATACACTTTCTGATATCGCGCATAAAATGCTCTCACCACAGACCTATGAATGTAATCTCTGTAATTTAACCCATGGCTATTTCACCGCGCGTGAAGAATGGGTCGATTTCTTAAGTGAGCTGGACTGTGAACTGGAATTTCTGCATCGGGATGAGTTTATCAAGCGAGTGGGACAGAGAGATGATTCCCTGCCTGCGATATACCAGCAGGAAGATGCAGAGTATCGTATATGGATTGATGCACAGCAGATTAATGCGATGCAGACCACTGCAGAGCTGAAGCAGTTAATTCGAGATAAGGTCAAATCCAGTTAGCTGTTCAGTAGTAAACATATCGAGTGATATTGCTCGTAAGGTATAATGCGTGTAGCCTCTTGGGGCAGTAATTTTTATTTCCTTGCAGATTACAACTACAGAATATGAATCATATACGTTCCTTTAAAAATATTTTTCCGCAGATAGGCGAACGAAGCTATATCGATATTGCTGCTTCGGTTATAGGTGATGTGATTATAGGCGAAGACTGTTCGGTATGGCCAATGGTGGCAATTCGTGGTGATGTGAATATTATACGTATCGGTGACCGTACCAATATTCAGGATGGAAGTGTACTGCATGTCACCCACAAGGGGCCATTAAGCCCCGAGGGTAATGCGCTGCATATAGGTTCCAATGTGACTATCGGTCATAGTGCTGTTATCCATGCCTGCACCATAGAAGATGAATGTCTCATTGGTATGGGTTCGGTGATACTCGATGGAGCAGTAATCGAAAAAGGCGCCATGATAGGTGCGGGCAGCGTTGTTTCTCCAGGGAAAGTCCTGCCTGGAGGCTATCTGTATCTTGGCTCACCCGCGCGGCAGGTACGTGAGTTAAAGCAGAGTGAAAAAGATTTTCTCTCCTACTCTGCAGAGCATTACGTAAAACTCAAGGATGAATATCTGGCCGATATCTAGGGATGTCTTACAAAACAGTCGTTATGTACTATCTTAATAGGCAGTTTTATCTACTGAACAGAGGCTAGCTGATGAAGCAAAGTGTGTGTTTTTTATGGTTGAGTATCCTGGCTTTTTCATTGCCGGTTTATGCGGATACAGGGGTTGTTCGAAGTATTATTACAACTTCAATTCAGAATAAGGAACCTGTCTCCGATTTACAGCAGGTGTCATCAGAGACAACGCGAGTTTATTATTTCACAGATGTGAGAGGCCTGAATGGGCACAGGATCAGTCATCGCTGGGAATACAACGGTAAAGTGATGGCGGAAATATCATTCAGCATCGAAGCCGATCGCTGGCGCACCTGGTCAAGCAAGAATATGCTGGCCAGCTGGACGGGTAACTGGCAGGTAACAGTGCTGGATGAAGGTGGCAATATCCTGGAGCAAAAGCAGTTTGATTATGTCACTAAAGAAACACCAGAAGAGTTGCCGGATAAAACTGAACCTACGGGTATACAGAATTAAATAGATTTTTTAAGAGTGAGAAGAGTGGTATGAGTGAAAAAACCCTTATGGATTTTGTGAAGGAAGCAAAGTCACAAATTGAAGAAGTTGAAGTGTCCCAGGTTGTTGATTTGCTGGATGACGGTTACCAGGTGCTGGATGTGCGTGAACCAATGGAATATCATTCCGGCACGATTGATGGTGCCTTGAATGTGCCTCGCGGTATACTGGAAGCATCCTGTGATCATCAGTATCCAGGTCGTAATCATCACATGCTGGATCGTGATAAAAAATGGCTGGTATTATGTGCAACGTCTGGCCGTGCAGCCATGGCGGCCGCGGTACTTAAACAGATGGGTTTCAAGAATATCAAGAATATTAATGGTGGCCTTGCGGCGTGGAAATCAGCTGAAATGCACGTTGTAATACCGCCAGAACACCAGGCTTAATTATACTTTAAGCAGTCATCATGCTGCGTAGCTGATCGATAACGCTCCGTGTCTCGGGGCGTTTTTTTCGCCACAGATAAAAAGATTCTGCTGCCTGTTCAACCAGCATGCCAAGACCATCAAAAACAGATGTCGCACCCTGCTGGCTGGCCCATTGCATAAAAACTGTCGGTTCTGCAGCATACATCATGTCATAGGCACAGGCCTGCTGGGCAAGTATATTTTCCGGTAATGACGGTAGCTCTCCCGAGAGGCTGGCGGAGGTGCCATTGATGATGATGTCGAATTGTTGTGATTCAAGCTGATCAAATCCACAGGCTGAAATATTTCCGAAAGCGGCAAAGTCATTAGCCAGTTGCTGTGCTTTTTCAACGGTTCGGTTTGCGATGACAAGGCGCTCGGGATTTTCCAGCAGTAAAGGTTCGAGTACGCCTCTTACTGCGCCGCCGGCACCGATAACCAGGATACGTTTACCTTTAAGTGATTGTTCATGGTTTTTAACCAGGTCATTCAGCAGGCCAGTACCATCGGTTGTGTCACCATAGATAATATTATTATCAAGCAGCAGGGTATTCACTGCACCGGCACGCCTGGCTCGATCACTGAGTGTGTCTGCAAGTTCGAATGCGTCCTGTTTGAAAGGTACAGTGACATTCAGTCCACGACCATTATGCTGCATGAACTCGTGAACAAACTCGGCCACTTTACCGATTTCAACCAGTTCGGCCGTATAGCTCAGTGATTCACCTGTTTGCTCAGCGAAAGCGGCATGTATCAAGGGGGACTTGCTATGGGCTATCGGGTTACCGATGACAGCATAGCGGTCAATTACTGTATCGCTCATGAGTGGATCTATTCCTGTAACCAGCGTGCAGCATCGATTGC
>JBFHVK010000082.1:0-10469 GCA_041589615.1 Gammaproteobacteria bacterium
AACGTCCATAATACAAAACATTACAGCCTGTGTTGTGGGTTTCGGCTGATCAATTCTGTTGTCATAGCGAAGGTCGAATGTGTCGATAAAGGGTATTCTTTTTATTTTACTCTCTAGATGTTTAATTCGTTCACGAATATCTATCACGACCTGATCGGTTTCATTATGCCGTTTTAGAAGATCTTCCAGTTCGGACTGTTTCTCTTTGATTTCTTTTTTGTAAGGGCCACGCAATGCCATGCGGCGTCCCATTGCGCCGGTAAGTGAGCGAATAACATTGATGTTGGCTGGAATACCTTCTGATGTATGTCCAGCTCTAACTTTAGTTGTCTCATTAACGGTGGATAGCTTAGTTTTGACAAGATTGGGTAGCTCTAGGTCTTCAAAGAAAAACTGTAGGAATTCCTCTCGTGATAGTTCAAACACAAAATCATCAAGACCTTCGCCTGAATCGGACGCTTCACTGCCTCCACCCTGTCCCTTTCCTCCCTGCGGACGGGGTATCCTGTCGCCAGCCTGGAACTCACGATTGCCTGGATTGACTGCTTTTCTGTGTCCACCCTGACCATGATGGAAGAAAGGCTCAGTTGTGTCTTTACGAGGAATAGTGATCTGCTCGCCTTTATCCAGGTCAGTGACACTGCGTTCAGCTATTGCGTTTTCCACAGATTTTTTAATCTGTTTGCGAAATCGGCGTAGAAATTTCTGCCGGTTAACAGCACTTTTGTTTTTCCCGTTGAGTCGCCTGTCTACGATTTGTGCCATAAAGTCGTTTCCTGTCAGGAGGACTTGCGTACACGTAAATACCATTCGCTGAGCAGGCGAACCTGTTTTTCGGTGTAGCCTTTTTCAACCATTCGTGAAACAAAATCGGTATGTTTCTTCTGATCTTCAGGTGATGCTTTCGCATTGAAAGATATAACCGGTAACAGGTCTTCTGTATTGGAGAACATCTTCTTCTCGATGACGGTACGTAATTTTTCGTAACTGGTCCATTTTGGATTCTTGCCTTCGTGTTTTGCGCGTGCTCGAAGTACAAAATTAACTATTTCATTACGGAAATCTTTTGGATTACTGATACCTGCGGGCTTCTCGATTTTTTCCAGTTCATCATTGAGCGCACTACGATCGAACATTTCTCCTGTCTCAGGATCTCGAAAATCAGTGTCCTGAATCCAGTAGTCTGCATAGGTAACATAACGATCAAATATATTCTGTCCATATTCAGAATAAGATTGAAGGTAGGCTGTCTGTATCTCCTTGCCAATAAATTCGATATATTTCTGTGTCAGGTAGCCTTTAAGGTATGAGAGATACTTTTCTTCAGTCTCAGGTGGAAACTGTTCACGTTCAATCTGCTGTTCGAGTACATATAGCAGGTGTACAGGGTTAGCCGCAATTTCAGAATTATCGAAATTGAAAACTCGCGAAATAATCTTGAAAGCAAAGCGAGTTGATAATCCTGTCATGCCTTCATCAACTCCGGCATAGTCACGATATTCCTGATACGATTTTGCGTGAGGGTCAGTGTCCTTTAAATTTTCACCATCGTACACACGCATTTTGGAAAACAGATTTGAGTTTTCTGGTTCCTTGAGGCGTGACAGAACAGCAAACTGTGCCATCATTTCTAATGTGCCTGGTGCGCAGGGGGCATTACTGAGTGAACTGTGTTCAAGCAGTTTGTTATATATTTTTAACTCTTCAGATACTCGCAGGCAGTAAGGAACCTTTACGATGTTAATACGATCGAGAAAAGCTTCATTGTTTTTGTTGTTCTTGAATGCCTGCCATTCAGATTCATTGGAATGTGCCAGAATAATGCCATCGAAAGGTATGGCAGGGAAACCTTCTGTTCCCTTGTAATTACCTTCCTGGGTGGCAGTAAGCAGAGGGTGTAATACCTTTATAGGTGCCTTGAACATCTCTACAAATTCCATTAATCCCTGATTGGCACGACATAGTCCCCCTGAATAACTGTATGCATCTGGATCATCCTGGGAATATTGTTCGAGCATGCGTATATCAACCTTGCCTACCAGTGATGAAATATCCTGGTTGTTTTCGTCGCCCGGTTCGGTTTTAGTGATAGCTATCTGGCGTAAAATTGATGGATGTAAACGAACTACCTTGAACTGGCTGATGTCGCCGTTATATTCATGCAGCCTTTTGGTCGCCCAGGGCGACATAATGCTACCAAGATAGCGTCTTGGAATACCGTACTCTGATTCGAGAATTTCACCATCTTCTTCAACGTTAAACAGTGATAGTGGGCTTTCAAAAACAGGAGACCCCTTGATTGCGTAAAAGGGGATTTTTTCCATGAGTGCCTTCAGGCGTTCCGCAAGTGATGATTTGCCTCCGCCAACAGGGCCAAGCAGATACAGTACCTGTTTTCTTTCTTCCAGCCCTTGCGCGGCATGCCTGAAAAAGGAAACAATCTGTTCAATGACATCTTCCATGCCATAAAACTCTCGAAAAGCCGGGTATATCTTGATTACCTTATTCTGGAATAGTCGGCTGAGTTTTGGTTCATTATGTGTGTCGATTAGCTCAGGTTCACCAATGGCTTTGAGCATGCGCTCTGATGGGCTGGCATAGGTGAGAGGGTCCTGTTTGCATAGATCCAGGTATTGCTGGAGCGTTAGCTCTTCCTCTCTGGCGTTTTCGAAGCGTTGCGTATAATGATCAAAAATACTCATATCTATAGCCCCCGGGATGCGATAACTAAAAAGCGATATTACGAATCAAATCATCAAGCTTATTAAAACTATAGACCAGATTAAGCGGAAATATTTCCCAAAAACTATGGGCTTTTTGTACACTTTTGCACCATGTGATGACCGGTAGTGCAAAGCGGACTATCCGTAGCGCAAAAAGCCGCCAGTTACATTTTTGTGTATTGTGAAATATCACTAGCTGTCGGGCCTGGCACATATGTAAACCTGATACGCAATAAACAGGCCATTTTTTCTGTAATTAATTGATTCTTTTATGGGGTGATCTGAAAAACTCGATTATAATTGGCTGATAAAAATATCTAATGAGGGCAGTACTATTAGCTCTGCAAACAATACTATTGCAGCCATCGACCTTGGATCGAACAGTTTTCATATGGTGGTGGCGCGTGAGAAAAACGGGCAGCTGGTTATTATTGATCGCATTCGCGAGATGGTGCGGCTGGCAGAGGGGCTTGATGACGAAGGTAATCTAGACCCTGAAGTACAGCAACGTGCACTCGATTGTCTCAGTCGTTTTGGTCAGCGAATACGTGATCTTGATCCTGATAATGTTTCAACCGTTGGTACTAATACCTTACGTCGTACCAGTAATGCAGATGATTTTATTTTCCAGGCAGAACAGGCACTGGGTTTTCCTATAGAAATCATTAGTGGAATTGAAGAGGCTCGCCTGATTTACCAGGGGGTTGCGCATACCCTGGAGCAGGATCAGAAATCCAGGTTGATTATCGATATTGGTGGCGGTAGCACCGAACTTATCATCGGTGAAGGTTTTACGCCCGGGTTAATGAACAGTCTTGAAATGGGCTGTGTCATGATGACGAAGAAATTTTTTGCCGATGGAAAAATCAAGGAAAAATATTTAAGGCAGGCACGGGTCTATGTGTTGCAGCGTATGAAGGAAGTGCGCTACAGCTATAGAATGCTGGGCTGGGAAACGGTCATTGGTTCATCTGGCTCTATCAAGTCTATAGAAAGCGTTATCAGGGAAATGCAGCTGGACACAGAAGAAGGCATCAGCCGTAACGCCCTCACAAAACTGGTTTCGATCTGTAGTGATTATAAAAAAATTAGCAAGCTGGATTTGCCGGGCCTGAGTGAGCGCCGCAAAGCTGTTTTTATGGGTGGATTGATGGTGTTGTCCGGTGTGTTCGAAGCACTGGATATCGACCGCATGCTGGTTTCGCAAGGGGCTTTAAGGGAAGGTCTGCTACATGACATGCTGGGTCGGAGGCAGAATAATGATATTCGAAACAAGAGTGTCAATTCACTGGCTACGCGCTTTCATGTAAATATACAGCACGCACAGCGAATTGAGCTGACCGCGTTTGATTTTTTACAACAGCTAAAGTCCGACTGGTTTGCGGACTGGCTGCATGCAAGTAATCTTCTACGCTGGGCCTGTGAAACACATGAAATTGGACGTGATATATCACACTCCCAGTTTCAGCGTCACGGCGCCTATATTCTGGAAAATGCAGATCTAGCCGGTTTTTCCCGTCACGAACAACGTCGACTGGCTTCGATTGTTAATGCCCATCGCGGAAAAATAACAACTGAGATGTTCAGTGAAAAACATCAGGCATTACGGGATATGGTGATGCATATAGTGATTGTACTCAGGTTGTCTGTCATTTTTCATCGCAGCCGAATGGAAAATACGCTGCCAGCGATTGGTCTTGAACTAAGAGAAGGGCAGCTCTATATCAGCATTCCCGATCAGTGGTTGAACGAGCATCCGTTAACCATAAATGATCTTGAGCAGGAAGCGGTGTATCTGCAAAACATTGGTCTTATGCTGCATACTGAACGTAAACTGTAGTGAAGGCTTTTCTGTTTATTAGAGGTGCAGGCCGGCATGTAAATGCCGGCCTGAGAATCAGCTGCTCTCAGCCAGGTCTTCGAGAAATTTTTCCTGTGAGATAAAGGCTTCCTTACCATCCTGTGGACTTGACTTTGTATAAGTGCCGTCTGGATTCATAATCCATGCCTGGGTATTATCCAGCAGGTAGTATTCAAGTTCACTAATAATGCGATCCTGCAATGATTTGTTTTCAATCGGTGTGGCAATTTCTACACGATGATACAGATTGCGCTCCATCCAGTCCGCACTGGAGATAAATACTTCCGGGCTTTCATCATTCTTGAAATACACCACCCTGTCATGCTCCAGAAAACGCCCGATAATTGAGCGCACCACTATATTTTCGGAGATGTCTGGTAGACCAGGACGCAAGCTGCACATGCCTCGTATGATCAGGTCAATTTTTACTCCAGCGGATGAAGCCTGGTAAAGTGCGCTGATCATTTCCGAATCTACCAGTGAATTCAGCTTTGCAATAATTCGGCCTTGCTTACCCTGTACAGCAAGCTGGCGTTCACGTTCTATTTTTGCTTCCAGTGTGTCCTGTAGTGTAAACGGCGATTGCAGTAGTTTATTCAGGTTCTTGGTCTGGCCCATACTGGTAAGCTGGTGAAATACACGATTTACGTCTTCACAGATTTTCTTGTTCGAAGTAAATATACCGTAGTCGGTATAGAGTCGAGCCGTTCGTGAATGGTAGTTACCTGTACCAAGGTGTGCGTATTGCCTCAGGTGTTGAGCTTCACGTCGTATCACCAGTAGCATTTTTGCGTGTGTCTTATAGCCAACCACGCCATATACAACATGTGCACCGGCTTCCTGTAATTTGGCAGCGAGTGAAATATTCGCCTCTTCATCGAAGCGTGCGCGCAGTTCAATTACCACGGTCACTTCCTTGCCGAGTTTTGCCGCTTTTACCAGTGCATTAGCGATCGCAGAACTTGGCCCGGTACGATATAGCGTCTGTTTGATTGCCAGGACATTCGGGTCTGTTGAGGCCTGGCGTACAAAGTCCACCACGGGTGCAAAGGATTCATAGGGGTGATGCAACAGCACATCCTGGTTGCGTATGGTTTTAAATATATCTGATTTGAGTGTCAGTTTGGCAGGGATTGAAGGAGAGAAGGGCTTGTATTTTAATTCCGGGCGGTTGACCAGGTCATAAACTTCATTTAGCCGGTTTACGTTCACTGGCCCATCAACCTGGTACATATCCTGTTCACTCAGCTCGAATTTATCCAGCAGGTATTGCGACATATTCTCCGGGCAATCGTGTGCAACTTCGAGGCGAACTGCGTCACCATAGCGACGTGAACCCAGTTCACCTTCAACAGCACGCAGCAGGTCGTCAATTTCTTCTTCGTCTACATAAAGATCACTGTTTCGGGTAACACGAAACTGGTAGCAGCCCTTTATTTTCATTCCCGGAAACAGGGTGTCTACATAGGCGTGCACCACCGAGGAAAGAAAAACAAAATCATTTTCACCACATTCACACTCGTCTACAGGTAGCTGGATGATGCGTGGCAGGGCGCGTGGGATCTGTACAATCGCCATCCCGCTATTACGACCAAAAGCATCCTTGCCCTTGAGGGAAACAATAAAGTGCAGGCTTTTGTTAAGTATCCGTGGAAAGGGGTGAGCCGGGTCGAGTGCCAGCGGACTGATAATCGGCTGAAGTTCATCCTCGAAATAGTTTCGTAGCCAGTTATCCATACACTCATTCCACTCGGTACGGCGCAGGAAGCGAATGTTTTCATCAGCCAGGCTATGGTCGAGTATATAGTTCAGCAATTCATATTGCTCACTTACCAGCTCATGGGCGCGTTGGCTAATCTGTTTGAGTACCTGCTGGGGCGAGGTATTATCCGGTTCGCTGTGTAGTGCACCCAGTTCAACTTTCTGCTGCAGGCCGGATACGCGAACTTCGAAAAATTCATCCATATTGGTACTAAAAATACACAGGAAGCGTAAACGTTCCAGCAACGGGATGGTTTCATCCCGGGCCAGCTGCAGTACCCGCCAGTTAAACTCGAGCAGGCTGAGCTGCCTGTTGATGTAGTATTCAGGCTTCTTAAAATCGATTGTAGGGGCTTTTTTACTGCTTTTTTTAGCGTCTGCGACTGTCATTCTGTTATTGCTCTGATGATTATAGTGAGCCCGTTCTCATTCCTGGAACGTAAATTGGTGTTTGTAAGGGGCTATGGTATTAATAGTAGACTAGAATTGCTATTCACGCTATATCATAATCTCTGCTTTTTTAACACTATCATGAGCTTAGAGTGACTTTTTTAAAATATTGTTAAGTTTGAGCGAAGTCCCGATGAATGGTGTATCCTCATACGAATACAACAAAAACAGATTAGCACCTATGCTGGAGCCAGTGCTTCAGGCATACGTTTTATTATAAGTATTATTATAAATGGAGTCGCGGTATGACTTTTGATTTCTGGACAAACCTGATTGCCGGCCAGCCGGAGGCGTCGCTTCTGATCTGGGCGTGTATCCTGATGCTGGTGATGTATTTTGCAAGACAGCCGGCTCACCAGATTATCCTCACCCTGGTGCGTAGCATTCGCAATGCCCTGCGCCTGATGGCACGCTCCGTGATGCTGGCAGAAAAGCAGTTACGTTCAAGAAATCGTGAGGTTCTGCTAGCTCAGGGCAAGGAACACGCGGAGCGCTTTATCGAACGCGAATTCCAGCGTGTGGAAGCACTGGTTAACCGTGACCTGAGTGGCTACCCTTCGTTGCAGCGAGATCTTAAGGAACAGATTACGCGCATTGACGAAGACTATGTACAGTCTGGCGAAGTGCCTCCCAAGCCACCAGAATGGCTGAAGGCGGTACAGACCGTCGCTGAAATACCTGATAATGGCTCACCGGTGGTTGCGAAAATTCTTAATGATATCCATGGCACCTTAAAGAAATCACTGGATAAAAATATGCAGGAATATCGACGTGCGAATAGTGACCGTCATAGCCTGTTGAAAAAAATGATGCCCTACTGGCGCTCATTAACCAATAGCCTGAACTCGGTGGAAAAGAAAATCACCGGGCTGGAACAGCGTTCCATTATTATTGATGGGCAGATGCAAACCTATGAAGACATTCGTAACCAGACTGATTACTCTGAACGTATGCTGTCTTCATCGTCGATGACGCAGTTCTTTATATCCGGTCTTGCACTGTGTCTTGCGATAATTGGTATGTATGTAAACTTCCAGCTGGTGGCATTGCCTATGCAGGAAATGGTAGGTGCGGCGAGTTACCTCGGCAATAGCTCCATTCGTGCGTCAGATGTCGCAGCAATGTTTATTATCAGTATCGAAGTGATACTGGGTCTGTTCCTGATGGAATCAGTAGGGGTTACCCGACTGTTTCCGATTATCAACCTGCTGGAAGATCATAAGCGTAAGATTATATTCTGGGTAATGCTGAGCTTTCTGTTTATTTTCGCCAGTATCGAGGCATCGCTTGCTTATATGCGCGACATGCTTGCGGCGGACCGGGAAGCGCTTTCACAGATGTTACTGGGTGCAGAAGTGTCCGAGCCGCCATTGCGCTGGATACCTGCGGTGGGCCAGATGATTATGGGTTTTATACTGCCATTTGTGCTTACCTTTGTCGCTATTCCTCTTGAGTCGTTTATTCATTCATTCAGAACGGTGAGTGGTCTGTTTGTTGCCTGGCTGTTGCATGTACTGGTGGCCAGTATCCGCTTCCTGGCTAACATGATTGGTGGGCTTGGACGTACACTGGTGAGTGCCTATGATCTGGTGATTTTCATCCCGCTTAAAATCGAAAGCAGTTTCAGGCAGTCATCAAACAGGCAGCCAGCTGTGGAATCATCATCAGCTGCAATAGTGACTCCCGTAAAAAAGGTGAAAGACGCATGAGCAAACAGTCTAAAAAACAATACATGGCTGTCATTGCCAGCTTTATGTTACTGATTGGCCTTGGACTTTCTGGATGCTCCGAACGAAATGGGCAGAGGGCAGTTTATGTGCTGGTAGATACCTCAGGCACTTACAGTAAACAGTTCGATAAAGTTAAAACAGTAATGCGTTATTTACTCGGTACATTGCAACCGGGTGAATCACTGGCACTGGCACGTATCGATAGTGAGAGCTTTAGTGAAAAGGATATTATTGCGCGCATGAGTTTTGACCTGCGACCTTCGATGGCGAATTCACAGAAGCGTGCTTTCTTTGAGTCGGTAGATAGTTTTGGTAACAATATCCAGGCAAGTAAATATACCGATATTACCGGTGGTGTATTGCAGGCCATCGAATATCTGAATGAAACCGGCGCAGGGCAGAAATATATTCTTGTATTTTCTGACCTGATGGAAGAAGTGAAAAAAGGCCAGGTGCGTGATTTTCCAATTAACTTTTCTGGTATTCGAATGGTTGCTATTAATGTCACCAAGTTACAGAGTGATAATGTAGACCCGAGAGATTATCAGAAGCGTGTCGATGCCTGGACCAGTCGAGTCGAGCAGGGTGGTGGTCAGTGGAAAATGATTAATGACCTCAACCGGCTAGATTCTATTCTTGAGTAGCGTGTAAGAATAAAATAATCCGCTAATAAATAATCCCGACAGTTTGCTTCATGCAGACTTAATGCGGATTCTCCGTAAAAATTTCTAATTCATTGAATAGTTGATGCAAAGATCCTGTCTGGGCAGGATCTTGCATATTTCCTGTCTTAGTATATTTCAGCTTAACAGCCGTAATATATTAAAAAATGACTAAACGGTTTCATCTTCATCATGCCAGTCCTATAGGGTGCATGTATCTGTAGCCTGCCTGTATCGGCTTAGCATACCAATGCCCTGGGCTGACTGATATCACTATAAAATAGACAGGTATATTATGGCTTATCAAGAATACTGGGAGCTTAATAAAACTCATTACGATGGACATCCTATAAATATCAGAGTGAATGACGGCATAGAGGATTATGTATGCCACCCCCGTTATATGTACCAGATCAGTATCGCCGTGGCGTTGAACGATACTGATGATTTCGGTTTCCCCTACGAAGAAGAATGTCGCTTACTGGACGAGCTAGAACAATTATTCAGGGAGCGTCTTGAAAACCAGAAAATATCAATATTTGCCGCGGCCGTAACAGCCGATGGATTCAGACTGTATATTATTTACACTTACATCCCCGATTTCTGTAAAAAGGTAATAGAAGAAGTTAACCGGATGTGGATCTACCACTCAATCAGTTTAAGTCAGCAGGAAGACCGTAACTGGGAAACCATAGAAGCCCTGTTATAAAAGGGCAGAATAAAATTCAAATCAGTTAACCCCTTTTTGAAGCTCCTTGCGTTTATAGCAATATCAACGCAAGGAGTTTTCTAATGAAACAGTCAAATATCGTAATTTCGTTATCCGTATCAGGGTGTGTCCTGCTAATGTCAGCCTGCGGAGGGGTCGATGTCCCGCACACAACAACTTCAACAGATATCAATCAGCCACTAACCCGACCAGTCATTGTAGCGGACGAAGTGAAGTCTGATGATACATCTGGTAATAATAAACCGATTGCTAATATACCTCAGCTGCAAATACAACCGATGCAGGAACAGGAGAAAAAACATCTCGCCAGCCAGCCATCGACTATGCCATTAAGGAGTCGTGTAAAGACTGCCGAAAGTTATGATCTGGCAGGTATGTCGGCTGCACAGTCTATGGCACCGGCCAGTGAGATGGCAGTTTTCCACAGTGGATATATCTCACAGGAAAATCGTGAAAACTACCATCACTTTACCGATAATGGCCTGATCGCGACCATCAATTCGCCGGTATCTACATTTAGCATTGACGTTGACACCGGTTCCTACTCCAATG
>JBFHVK010000083.1:0-10323 GCA_041589615.1 Gammaproteobacteria bacterium
ATTTCACCTGTGTGACTTAATCACATACTACCAGGTGTGTCTGACGGATAATCAACTTATAGTTTCTCAACTTCTGAAAAAGGTGATTATCATGTGTAATGTCGGTGGTATAGATCGTGCTTTACGAATTATTGTCGGCCTGGCTATTTTAAGCCTGGCATTCATTGGCCCACAGACACCCTGGGCATGGCTGGGACTGGTTCCACTAATTACAGGCGTAGCTGGTTTCTGCCCTGTATATCCATTGATTGGATTCAATAGCTGCAAGAAAAACGCTTAGGTAACATACGACAGGGATGTCGTACATTAAAAATTCAATTAACTTGCTATCATTCAACTGGTGGAGCAACACGTAACACTTCTTCAACCGTCGTTAATCCTGCCGCAACTTTCTGCGCACCACTCAGGCGTAATGGACGCATACCTTCTTTCATTGCCAGTTTTTTGAAGTCAGTCATTTTCATGCCTTCCTCAATTTTTTTTCTGATGTCATCACTCAGCGTCAGCATTTCATAGATACCCATACGCCCCATAAAACCGGTGTTACGACATTCAAGGCAGCCAACGGGGTGATAAACTTTTTTAGGTTTAGCCGGCTTCCAGGGCTTCACTAACGCATTCCACACCACATCATCAATTTCTGCTTCTTCCTTACAATGCGGACAGAGTGTTCTCACCAGGCGTTGCGCCATAATACCCAGCACGGTAGATTCAATCAGATAGGCAGGCACGCCAATTTCCATCAGTCGAGTCACAGCTGAAGGGGCATCATTCGTATGCAATGTAGATATTACAAGATGTCCGGTGAGCGCGGCCTGTATGGCAATGTCAGCAGTTTCACGATCACGGATTTCACCAATCATAATAATGTCGGGATCCTGACGTAACAGGGTTCTCACACCGGTAGAAAAATCCAGGCCAATATTCTGTTGCACCTGCATCTGGTTAAATGCGGGCTCAATTAATTCAATAGGATCCTCGATAGTACATACATTAACTTCGGGTTTTGCCAGCTGTTTGAGACTTGTGTATAGGGTTGTGGTTTTACCAGAACCTGTTGGACCAGTGACCAGAATAATCCCATTGGGCTTCCTGATCATCGACTGCCAACGTTCATCATCAGACTGACTGAAGCCAAGCTCCTTGAAGTTTCGAACCAGTACTTCCGGATCAAAAATCCGCATCACCAGCTTTTCACCAAACGCGGTTGGCATGGTCGAAAGACGCAATTCAATTTCCATACCATCAGGTGTTCGAGTTTTTAGTCGGCCATCCTGAGGTCGACGTTTTTCTGCGACATCCATGCGGCCGAGAATTTTTATACGACTCGATACTGCTGCCATAACCGTACTCGGCACCTGATAGACCTGATGCATCACACCATCGATACGAAAACGCACATTGCCCATCTCGCGCCTTGGTTCCAGATGAATATCACTGGCGCGCTGCTCGAATGCGTACTGCAGCAACCAGTCTACGATATTAACGACATGCTGGTCATTGGCATCGAGCTTTCCCGCCCGACCCAGTTCCATCAGGCTTTCAAGGTTTCCAATTTCGCTTCCCAGGCCCTGGGATTCAGATTCGGCGCGAGTAACCGATTTTGAAACTGTATAAAATTCGAGTAGATAACGCGCTATTTCATCAGGGTTGGCAATAACACGTTTGAAGCTTTTATGATTAATTCGTGAGAGCTCATGTTCCCACTCTTTCACAAAAGGTTCTGCAGTGGCCACGGTAATGTACTGATCATCTACAGCCACTGGCAGAATATTAAAACGCGCCGCGTAAGCATAGGACATGACGCTGGTTACACTGGTAACATCAATCTTTAATGGATCGATGCGTAGATACTCCATCTCAACTTTATCTGCCAGCCATGTGGTTAACACCTCAAGACTCAATAGAGTGTTTTTACTACGTTGATCAATCCACTGTCGTTCAGCAATGACACACAGAGGATTTTTTTCCTGATATTCTTTAGCTACCGCAAGTGTACGCAGCATCTGTGAATTATCATCAGTCACCATGCCATCGGCTTCAAGCCAGCTTAAAACATCCTGTATATCAAGCTTTTTTTCTTTCTGATTAATGACTGCATTCATTGTCTGTTGCCATATCTGTTATCGTATGAGGAACTCACTGCCAACTATCGCCTGTGACCATTCCTCAATTATTAAATTACTCACTGAGGCCATTGGTGGACCCTGCCTTAACCATTGCTCGAGTGTAGCAAGTTGTTGCTCACTTCCACAAGCCACCGCTTCTACACTGCCATCACCCAGATTCCTGACCCAGCCGGTTACACCGATTTGACTGGCCTGATCACGCGTACTAGCGCGGAAAAACACACCCTGCACCCTGCCCTCAACAATATAATGACGACAGGACACTAGAAACTCACCTTAATCATTTTTCCAGGCATCACGGGTTGTCTATAGTAAAACAGGAACACGGCCCTGTACTGGCCATTATTGTCAGGCTGAAAATCTATTCCCTGCAGCGTTGCTGGAATTCCCAGCTGCCCGAACAGAACTTCTATATTACCTGATGATTTTAGCTGTATTTTCTGCTCTGCGCTTATCCAGCTAACAGCGGTTGCCTGAGTTGCAGAGGCCAGCTCAATAAATACACTATGCTGATTCTCTTTAGAAATAACCATGCCTGGTACAATGTTTGAACCAAGTATATAAAACTGCTGAGTTGCTTTCAGGATAGACTTCTCTGCTTTCCATTTTTCAATCTTGCAATTCGCCTCCAGCATCTCCTGCTCAGCTACAAGCGCCTTATGCTTACCATCAATACGCTGAAGTTCGACTTCTGATAACACTGTCCGCTCATAAAGTTCTTCTGCATGATTCAGCTCCAGCCTTGCATCAAACACCTGGGGCTCCAGTTTTTTAATGGCCGCCTGGCAATGCTTTAGTAGATATTTGAATGGGCGTTGATCAAGCCTGGCAAGCACTTCACCTTTCTCGACCTTATTTCCTACCCTGGCCTGCGCGGTTTCAACTACACCTGGTACAGCAAAAGACAGTCTCTGCTTATCTGCCCAGTCAAGCTTTGCATCCACAAGTACAGCATGTGCAATACTGTTCGTAGATAACATAAATATAGTCAGTATGATTTTCAGTTTTGTCATTATCAACTAGCCTATAATGTTGTGTTCAGAAGGTTTGTTTCACCCATTAACAAGCGTAGTTGCATCCACGCCAACATCAGTTCGAATTCATTCTTTGCCTGCCTGTAGCGTATTTCTGAAATTGCCACCATTGAATCACCAAGATCAGTTTTAACTTCCATTTCATAGAGTGCACGACTTCTATCCAGATTTAATTCTCGAAATGCCAGAGTCGTTTTCAGTTGTTGCCTGTGCCTGGAAAGCACATCTATATTCTGCCAGAGTTTTAACGTCCGTTGGCGTACAGTGCTCTCGATGCGCTGCAGGTTAGCACGCTGTTTCAACAGGTCAGCCCTGGCTTCTGCCATCTGTGCTTTCATACTGCTATTTTCGTACAATGGAATAACCATATTTACCTGTGCTCTCCATTCATCACTGGACCCGGTATCTCGTGCATACTCCGATAGCTTCACTTCAGCATCCAGCTTTGGGTAAAACTGTCGATTGCTGGCCACCATTCTCTGTTCAGCTGCCCTCATCTGTTGCTGCGCCATTTGCACATCGGGATTTCTTTGCATCACTTTTCCCAGCAACACAGAATATTCACCGGCACTTTCGTCTGGCATTTCCAGTAAGGGGCGCTGCAGGTTAGACGGTAACTGGCCAGGACGATTTAGTATTTCTGCCAACAATGCACGGCTATGACGCTGTCCGGTTTCGCTGATAGTACGTATATTAAGTGTTTCCAGATAACGATTCTCGGATGCCAGGAAATCTACATCTGACATCTGTGACAGTGCATATCTGTCTTTATCCGCATCGAATCGAACATAGGCAATGGCCATCGCCTCATTATCCCAGGCATATTTCAAATCTGAGAGAATAACTTCAAAAAACTGCCGGGCTATATCAATTTTTCGTTGTGCAACAACATATTCAAGATTGTTCTGTAGAGCTTCATATTCGATATTGGCTGCCTGAATTTTTTCATTACTCCCGGAAAAATCATACAGTGACCTGGTGAGACGGAGTGACGCAAGGCTATCATTACTGGATTGATCAAAAGCTAACGGTGATGGTTCAATATACGCAGCCTCAAGTTCCAGCTGCGCTCGAAAACCGGTAGCTGAACTGGCCTGCTGCAAGCGTGATTCTGCCTGTAAAATTCCAGCACGGGCGATCAGTAACTCATAATAATCTGGCTCATCAGCCAGTTGCATCGCCTGATGCAAACTGAGAGGGTCTGGTAGAGGTGCCGAGGTATCTGCAATTACAAGGTTCAGCTGCATGCAGGTAAACAGGAACAGCAGGCTTCTCATCTGTCGTTTCGCCTGTCCTTTTTATAGCGTGTAAAACTTGTAGCGGTGTACGCACCTTCAATTACATACTGGCCCAGTAACATAAATTCTTCCTTAGATGAGGCAGGCCCTGTATAGCGAACGATACGATTTCCCGACAGATCAAAGAAAGCCATTACGGGTGTTGCTCGTACCCTGTGCTGTTTAAATGAGAACTCTTTCTGAGTTGTGGCATTGCCCTGGAAGTCAGTCATCTCGACATCGCCCTCGATATCGACTTTAAACAGCTTGAAGTGTTTCCGATAAAACTCAAGGACATCTGGCTGATTTAGTATCGTAGTCTTCATACGATGGCAGAATGGGCATTCATCCATCTCGAAGAACAGAAAAACGGCTTTCTTTCCTTCTTCTCGTGCAATCGACAACTCTTCTGAAAAGTCCCCAAAAGTAGAATCAAAAAACTCTACTTCTTCTGCATGCACCAGCAGAGAAGACGTTAACGTAATTGCTATTAACAGGAAATACCTGAACCCATACAACATAGATAACTCACTTATGCTCTTTATTAAAGTAGTATAAGCCGTCGGATACAGCTTAACAATTATTAGACGTCTGTCTTAGAAAAATATTCCAATAAAAAAAGGCCCGCACAAGCGGGCCTTTAAATATTTCAATCAATTTATCTGATTATTGAGCAAGATACGCTTCATCAGTTGCTTCTACAGTACCAACAGACCATGCACCACGTGACTTGGCATGAGAGATAGCTGCATCGATATCTGAGCTTGAAGCACTACGATCAATGTCGAATACCTGACCTGGGTAAATAAGGTCTGCATCCTTGATTTTGCTACGGTTAGCTTTGTAAATTAGTGGCCACTGATATGGATTAGCATAAATGCTGTCCTTACCAGAAATATTCCACAGGTTATCACCGCTTACGACCTGGTACTCATCAGCGCCCATTGCAGCGCCAGTGTCTGCGCTGGAAGAATCCATAGCAGCGGCTGATAACGTGCCATTTGCTGCCAGACGTGCTTCTTCAGCTTTAGCCTGGGCTATTGCATTTTCTGACTGGCGTTGAGCCTTGTTTGCAAGATCAATAGCTTTCGCATAATCACCTGCTTCCAGTGCTTTCTCTGCGCTTGCTATCATCTTGCCAGTGTCGCGCCACTCGGCACCCATTTTCTTAGCTTGTGCGTTGCTTGATTTAGCATCTGCGATAGCCTGTTCAGCTGTCGCCTGATCTGCTCCGCCGGCGTCGTCCGGGCTAGATGCGCAACCCGCAACCAAGCCGAGTACCAGCATTATGATAAAAAACGGCTTGATAAGGTGATTGAATTTCATATTAATCGTCTCCGATGGCATATTATGTATTATTAATGTGGTGAAAATTAGCAACGAGATACAGCTGTGTCAAGCAAATACCCCATTTGTATGGTTTTTGTATAGTTATTGTAGTACTTGTGTGACGAATATCATCTTTTTGCCACACACCCTGAAAATACGGTATTCTTCCCGACCCAATTATATATTGTACTCAAGGCATTTGAAATGACTGATTCAGTAAGAATTTATCATAACCCTCGCTGCTCCAAGTCACGCATGACAATGCAGTTGCTAACTGACAGAGATATTGATGCGGAAGTTGTTGAGTATCTGAAAACCCCACCTGGAAAACAGGAAATCCAGGAATTACTCAATATGCTGGGATTGCAACCACGTGAGCTGATGAGAACAGGTGAAGCCGAATACAAGGACAATGATCTGGCAGATGAATCCCTGAGCGATGATCAGCTGATTGATGCAATGGTGAAATTTCCCAAACTGATAGAACGCCCGATTGTTATCTGTAACGGCAAGGCCATGATTGGCCGCCCACCTGAACGCATACTCGAGATTTTATAAACCCATGTCAGAAATTCTAGTTTTATATTACAGCCAGACAGGCACCACTGCAGAAATGGCTCGTGCCATCGCACACGGTGTAGAACAGGTAGCAGGAATGCAGGCAAGACTGCGCACCGTACCTGCCATATCAGCTGTATGCGAAAGCACAGAACCCGTGGTTCCTGAATCCGGTGCTCCCTACGCTACTCTGCAAGATATGCAGGAATGCTCAGGCTTAATCCTCGGTAGCCCAACGCATTTTGGTAATATGGCAGCAGCTCTCAAGCACTTTATAGATGGTAGTGGCAGCCTGTGGATGTCCGGCGCGATGATCGACAAGCCAGCGGCTGTATTTACCTCCACAGCCAGTGCTCATGGAGGACAGGAATCAACTCTGCTGAGCATGATGTTACCCCTGCTTCATCACGGCATGCTGCTGCTGGGCCTGCCCTATAGTGAAGCCTCACTGCATCAGACGACAACGGGTGGTACACCCTATGGTGCTAGCCGACTTAATAATAATGACAACGCGCCACTCGATGAAGATGAAAAAAATCTCTGCCTTGCACTAGGTCGACGAGTTGCTGAAGCCGCTAAAAAACTTCAACAGGTGGATAGCTAATATCAATGGATAAAATAACACTCTCACGCGCCTGCACCCTGTTCGGCTACTTTGGCCTTATTGTCTTTATTCCCCTGTGGCACCTGAAAATAGAGCCCATACCGGCAGAATTTATCTCGATGACCATGCTGCTACAGGTCGGGCCATTAATGTTCCCTCTGCGCGGAATCCTGCATGGCAGGGTTTACACCCACGCATGGTCAATGTACCTGGCGCTGTTCTACTTTATCTGGGGCATCTGGTATGCTGGTGATATCAGTACACGCAATTTTGGAATCGGTTTCAGCGCACTCAGTGTGTTGTTCTTTATAGGTGCAATGTTTTACACCCGCTATCAGGGCATGGCTGAAAAAGCACAACAGCAGGCAGAAACAGAAAGCACCCCAGAAACTGAAAAATAAATTGATCCATCTCTATAACTGCACTAGCACCCTGGTTAGTGCTATTATTAGATTGAACATGATCGGAGCGACACGATGTACACCCTCAGCGAGTTAAAAAAACAGAATCAGGAAATCAGCGATTTAATCGAGGTAATTAGCACCCTGATTAAAGAGCAGAAACTGATGAGCAATCCGTTTGTTTGCGATCTGGTTACGCGCTTCAATGAAAAAGTGTGGATGCACCTGGTTTTTGAAGAAAACTCGATCTACTCGGAACTTGCCAAACACCATAATCCTAAAATCAGCGAGCTGGCGAACGAGTTCCACCAGAGCACAAAAGAAATCAGGAAAGAGTTTTCTGCTTACATGAAGCAATGGTGTAAGGCGTCAGGCGCCGATCACCACCAACAGGCTTTTTGCGAGCAAACTGAACTCATGCTCACTAAAATTCGCGATAGAATTAGCTTCGAAAATGAACACATGTTCCCACTGGCTGAAACTGAGAACGCCGCCTGATAGAACAACACTGGTAAACCAGTCTGGGTGCAACTACAAAGGCTCAAGATGCTGCGTTTATATCTAACAAATCGACTCCAGTTACTCTGCCTGGCAAGCTGCTTAATTCTCTCAGCAGCTCCAGTTCATGCGTTTGACCTGCAAAAGGAACTGCGCATGAAAAACCAGATCATCGATTACATCATGGATGGTGAAGCAGTTATGCTACGTGCAGACTCGCATGAGTTTCTAAGTATCTATATGGAAGCAGAAAGTCAGCCGGCCAGAGGTACTGTTATCATCATGCATGGCAGAGGCTATCATCCTAACTGGCCAGAACTGGTATATCCCCTGCGCGTTGGCCTGACTCAACATGGCTGGAATACACTATCGATTCAGATGCCGGTACTGGATAATGAAGCCAGTTTTTATGACTATCTTGATATAGTCCCTGAGGCCTTTCCACGAATTGATTCCGCAATAGAATTTCTCAGGCAGAAGAAAATTAAAAATATCGTTTTACTAGCACATAGCTGCAGTGTTCACATGGCTGTGCCATGGCTTCAGAAAAACCCCGACAAGGGGGCCACTGCATTTATTGGTGTGGGCATGGGTTCTACCGATAAAGGCCAACCGATGCCTGAACAATTCCCTCTTGATCAGATAGAAATACCCATACTGGATATACGTGGCGAATATGATTATCCCGCAGTGAAACGCTTTGCGCCTGAACGTTGGCAATTAATGCAAAAAGCTGGAAATAAAAAATCTCAACAACGCATTGTAGAAAAATCAGACCATTATTTTACTGCACGTGGAGAAGCACTTCTTAGCGAAGTAATCGACTGGCTTAACAGGCTTTAAATCAATATTTTCCAGCCTGTTAAAACATTAATAATTGCAGACAATATAGTAAAATCAGTAGAAATATTTTTGATTTTGTTTACTTTCCTGAGCAACAAAATTCACAACTTTAATATACCTGATAAGCCATAAACTGTTTTCATGTGTAAATCACTCAGGCAGTTTTTTCAGCCAGTACTGATTTAACAAAAGGAATGGTCAGGCGACGATGCTGTTGCAGCTGCGCCTTATCAAGCGCTTCCAGCATATTGAATAAATCTGCGATGTCACGATTATAGTTATTCAACAAATAACTGGCGACATTCTCTGCCAGCTCGAAACCTCGTGCCTCGGCTCGTTGCTGGAGTGCCTGGCATTTTTCATGGTCCGTCATCTCGTGCAAACGAAAAACAGGACCCCACTGTAATCTCGACTCCAGGTCTTTTAATGCCAGCTCGGCTTCAGCCGGTGGCTGCTTAGAGGTAATAATCAGGCGCCGGTCGTTCTCACGCATACGATTGATTAAATCGAATAACGCTTCCTGCCAGTCTGGTCTACCTTTCAACATTTCTACATTATCTATACAGCAGACATCCATAGCCTCCTGTCCCTGAAAAATATCCGGTGAGTAGTCCAGCATCTGCTCCAGTGGCAAGTAACTCACCTTCGCATGCTGCTGCGCATAGTACTGACAGGTAGCCTGTAACAGGTGACTTTTCCCTGTATTATGCAGGCCAAAAATATACACCTGCTTTTCATCCGTAGTGTGCAAACGCATTAACAGATCAATTAATATCTGGTTATTACCTACAATAAAATTATCAAAGGTAAAACTGTCCTTGAGCTGTAGATCGAGGGTTAACTGGGTATACATGTATAAAGTTAGGACTGGACGTTATTATTAAAGATACTGCTACTTTTATATTTATTATGCGCATGGCGCAAAAGAACAGCGAGTACTGCGGCAACGGGCAACGCGAGTAATACACCCACAAAGCCGAACAGCTGACCACCTGCAAGTACTGCAAAAATTACAGCTACCGGGTGCAGACCAATTCTATCACCCACCAGGAGTGGCGTTAGCAACATACCCTCGAGCATCTGGCCAATGGCAAAAACCACGGCCACGGGAATCAGCTGTGTTAACTCCTGAGTTTGTAGCAGCATAGCAATACTGGCAGCAACGATACCAACAATGAAACCGAGGTATGGGACAAAACTAACCAGCCCTGCCAGCATGCCAATCAGAAGAGCCAGCTTGAGATCTATAAACCAGAGACCGGTTGAATAAATAATCCCCAGGGCAATCATCACCATAAACTGGCCACGCAGGAACGCGGCCAGCACATCGTCGGATTCTTTTGCCAGGGTTTCAATAACTGGCTGTATCTTTCTGGGTATCAGTTCATCTATACGTGCAATCAGCACATCCCAGTCTCTCAACAGATAGAAAGTCACTACGGGAATTAATACCAGATTAGCAATCCACGCTGCCAGCATCATACCGGAAGCAGCCACCGACGAGACCAGCTGTGACACCAGCCCACCTGCCTGTGCATAGTGCGCCTTAAACAGGTTCTTGAGTAATTCGAAATCGATCATCGATACATCCAGGCCAAGTTTGCCCGCAATCGACGGTAAAATATTGTGCTGCAGATTATCAATATACGC
>JBFHVK010000084.1:0-10196 GCA_041589615.1 Gammaproteobacteria bacterium
ATACTACCTTCGAAGGATGGTTACGGCATTGGACTATACCAATCAGCTCAGTTAGCCGCGCGGAATGGATACAAACTTGAGCTCATTAATAATGAACCTGGCCAGGTATGCTTTAGCCTTTCACCTGAATGACGCAGGCATCAATTAGCAAACCTCAACTGGCTCGAAGGCATTGTGTAAGTTTTTTTTACTGCGGCTAGACTACAAGGTGGACACTGAAGTGGTTATAGCTGTGTGCACAGACGGAGCTTGATTAACGACTCAGGCGAGTATATCCGGGATGAGCTCATCTTCGATTTTAACAATCATTTCCTTGAGCCGCAGTTTTCGTTTTTTCAGGCGCTGTAACTGCATCTGCTCCAGACCACCGGTCATATGCATACGGTGAATAACATCATCCAGATCACGATGTTCCAGACGAAGCTGTTCCAGCCTGTCGAGTAATTGCTGTTGTTCCTGTTCCTGCTCTGTCATGCGAAGCCTGCTCTGTTCATTAACAGATTACACTGTCAGGCTTATTATAAGCATGATTCTTCAGGCTGGGCAATCACCCTGGTATGTAATAATAATTAGTGGATTCTCAGGCTAATAACCTGAGCTTATTGGCAGAAACAACCATCAAGCCTGGCAGGCTCTCAGCTTTTTTTGAAATCCAGGCTTACCGAATTGATACAGTATCGCAGCCCTGTGGGTGGAGGACCATCTTCGAACACATGCCCCAGATGTGCATCACAGTCATTACAACGCACTTCTACACGCACCATGCCATGTGAGGTATCACGAATTTCACGAATGCAATTTTCATTCACTGGACGCCAGAAGCTGGGCCAGCCGCTGCCTGAGTCATATTTTTCTTCGGAGGTAAATAATGGCGCACCGCAGCAGATACAGTTATAGGTTCCTGTCTCGTGATTATTATAGAGTGCGCCACTAAAGGCTGCCTCTGTACCACTCTGACGAGTCACCCGATAGGTTTCTTCATCAAGTTGCTGCTGCCATTCGGCTTCGGTCTTATTTACCTTACTCATATGCACTATCTTTTCGCTGTGTGTACAGATCATTATACGCATAAGCTATTTGAGTTAAAACACCCAGGATAATACCTAATGCCCATGCAGGTATTATTTAACACGCTCTTCAGAACAATGTGCGACCCGACACTATTTGCAATTCGCTAAGTGACTTCCAGGGAGGGTTGCGTCTTTCGAAAATTGCTCGAAGTGGTGATTAACATTGTTCCCAGGGTAACCCCCGAAACCGCCACCCACCCGTTGAGCTTCGGTGGTATTCCTCATCTCGATCACCTTCAAAGCCTTCGGTAATATGGCACACATTATGAAAGCCAGCTTCCAGCAGCAGGTTCCCGGCATCGACAGAACGTTTGCCACTACGACAGATAAGGATAATCGGAGGAGAGCTCTCGCCCTGATCACATACACCACCCAGCATCAGCTGACGTATTTCTTTTTCAAAATCAGGATTGACGCACCAGTCAGGCTCATCTATCCAGGGTACATGTATGGCCCCTTTGGGGTGTCCGACAAAAAGAAATTCCATATTCGAGCGAATATCTATTAGAAGTGCACTAGATACCTTCTGTAAAATATCATAGGCCTGCTGAGGACTCAGGTGATTCAGTTCAGTTAGGGAAAGCTTTTCTGTTTCGCTCACGGTTGCAACACTGCCCTGTTTAATTAAACCTCTTTGATTTTCCTCAACTCATGGAAAACCTCTTTGAATACATCGACCCAGCGCTCACTAAACTGCACACCAGAATTTTTACCCAGTTCTATCGCAGCGCGTAGTAATGGCCTTTTCATAAGTGTAGCATGTGCTCTTTCATGTGTACGAGCATCTACTGCATCGGCAATGGCGAGTATTTTTGCGCCATCACATATCTCATTCTCACTCAGACCATAAGGATAGCCCTTACCATCGACCTGCTCATGATGCTGTAAAACAATCTGTGCGGCTTCTCGCCATTTTTTCATATAACGCATCAGTTCATAGGCAATCACAGGATGCTGCCTGACTTCTGTCAGCTGCTCTTCTGTAAGTGTCTGCTCACTGTTTATTATTTCCAGGGGCAATAACGCCATACCCGCATCATGCATATATACAGCTGCTGCCAGTTGGTTAGGATTCACCGGGCGTCCTGCGAAATCATTCATCTTCAACGCAAGCCTGAGCATTCTATGAGCTCTACCACGCCAGTAACGTGCACGCTGCTCGAGAGGTTCCGAGAGACTCCTGAAGAAAACAAAATCGTCACTTTCTTCCACACCATAAGCGGCGAGTTCTTCTTCATCCGGACTTTCCGGAGAAAACAGATTCATCAGAGTATCATTTACAGTGATACTGTTTTCAATGATTTCCATTGTTGGATCAAGCAGCAATAACGCATCACGAATTACGGATGGGCGATCAGAATCATCACACAGTGGTATTGCTTCAATACTTTCACAGATGCGGGGTAACCGGTCTACAAGCACACAACGTGAATCACCATCGATAATTTTTTCGATGACCATTTTCACATCATTGATTGCAAGCAGGATAAGGTCACTTATCAGTGTCTCAAAGCTGAATTCTTTTAACTGAAGCGAGTGCACCAGCTTATTCAAACTGGTGGTTAATGGCGAGAGATTGTCCAGGCCAAGATCCTGTAACGACTGCTGGATTTGCGCAATATCCTGCTGCATTGTCAGAAGCAGTGCACCGTCATCCGGAGACAGTTCAAGCAGCATGAGCGACTGCTCAATCTCCTGCTGTGAAGCGGTATAGCTGGCAAAGAAATTCGCTAGCGCAGATGCACCCAGATTTTCCAGTGTGGTGACAGAATTATGATTTGGCATTTACTCTTCCTTAGTGGTGAAATTCACCACGAGCTACTTATAATTATAGGAAATTCCATTTTTAGCTCCTCTCTATTCTGACTAACGGGCTGTTTTTCATGCCGGTTAGCACCGTTTTATGCCATTTAGCTATTTTTCACTGCGTGAATTCAGTTCAAATCACTCTGCAGCTGCTCCAGCTCATCGGACATCTCCAGCCATTTTTCCTCGGTTTCGGCTAGCTGATCACTGGTTTCGGCTCGGATGCGTGACAACTCTGTCATTTTTTGCAGCTGATCTGGCTGGTATATTCCCGGATCTGCAAGCTGCTTTTCCACATCATCCAGCTGTTGCTGTAATTGCTGCATATCTGCCTCAACACGCTGTAACTGCTTTTTCAGTGGCTGAAGCTGTTTACGCTGCTCTGCCTGTAGCTGTCGCTGCTCCTTTCGCGAAATACTCTTTGCTGAAGTCTCTTCAGGATCATTTACCGTGTCTACATTACGCGGTTGTAATAACCAGTTTCGGTATGCCTCAAGATCATCATTAAAAGGTTTTATTTTCCCGTTATCCACCAGCATAAACTGGTCTGTTACCGAACGTAACAGATGCCTGTCATGAGAGACCAGCACCATTGCGCCGGCGTAGTCCTGTAGCGCCATCGATAGCGCATGACGCATTTCCAGGTCAAGGTGATTCGTGGGCTCATCAAGAAGTAGTAGATTTGGTTTCTGGTAAATTAACAGGGCAAGCACCAGGCGAGCTTTCTCACCACCAGAGAATGGTCCCACTGGCTCAAGTACCCGGTCACCATGAAAGTTATAACCTCCAAGGTAGGTTCTTATCTGCTGTTCGGTGAGTGAGCTATCTATCCGTTGAAGATGAAGCATCGCACTCGCTTCGGTATCGAGTTGTTCTAGCTGATGCTGGGCAAAATAGCCGATATTTAATTCCGATGACTGTTCAAACTCACCGCACATCGGTTTCAATTCACCGGCCAGTAATTTAATCAGTGTTGATTTACCCGCTCCATTATGACCAAGCAATGCAATGCGATCACCCGGTAACAGGCTCATACTTGCCCTGCTTAATATTTTTGTATCTGCATAGCCAAGATCGACCTGTTCGAGACGCATTAAAGGGTGCGGCAATTTATCCGGTTTATAAAACTGGAAATGGAATGGTGAATCTATATGCGCCGCTGATATTAGCTCCATTCGCTCAAGTGCCTTGACCCTTCCCTGCGCCTGTTTTGCCTTGCTGGCTTTTGCCTTAAAACGTCGAATAAAACTTTCAATATGCTCAATTTCGCGTTGCTGTTTTTCATACTGCGACTGTTGTAATGCCAGTTGTTCAGCGCGCAACTTTTCAAACGCAGAATAGTTACCGCTATACAGTTTAATTCTCTGCTGTTCGATATGAATGATGTGGGTTGAAATTGAATCTAGAAAATCACGATCATGAGATATTAACAACAGTGTGCCTGAGTAATTTAACAACCATTGTTCGAGCCAGTAAACTGCATCCAGGTCAAGATGATTAGTTGGCTCATCGAGCAATAACAAATCAGATCGACACATCAATGCCTGTGCAAGATTCAGGCGCATTCTCCAGCCACCTGAAAAATGCTTTACCGGCTGCTCAAGCTGTTCAGTTTTAAAACCCAGCCCAAGCATCAGTTTACCTGCACGTGACTCGGCACTGTAGGCGTTTATTTCATCGAGGCGACTATGACATTGTGCCTGCTGCGCGCCATCATTTTTTTCTTCTGCCACTGCAAGCTGTTGTTGAACTGCACGTAATTCCTGGTCACCATCCAGCACATAATCCATCGCGCTGCGATCAACTGCTGGCGTTTCCTGTGCAACATGTGCAATCACAGTAGCAGGCGGCAGTTCAAGTTCACCGGCATCACTGTGCAGCTGATCAAGGATCAATGCAAACAGACTGGATTTGCCACAGCCATTGGCGCCGGTAACACCCACTCGATTACCTCGGTGTACAGTCAGGTTCGCCTGCTCAAAAAGCACTTTCGCGCCTCGGCGTATGGCCAGGTTATTCAGGCTGAGCATGCTGTCTCTTCATTAGTTTAATCAAGCTGCACTCAGCGTTTGAAAGCCTGTGCCAGTGCATCAGCCATGGCAGAATTAGCAACTGCACCTGATGCCTGTTTAGCCTGAGTATTTTTTTGTGGTCGTTTTTTATTATCACGTTGTATGTCTTTTACAGATTCACGACTATCATCGTCAAGACGCATACTCAGGCCGATACGTTTACGCTGAACATCCACTTCCATTACCTTAACTTTTACAACATCACCCGCCTTAACAACTTCACGTGGGTCTTTTACATAACTGTTCGACAACGCAGAAATGTGTACAAGACCATCCTGGTGCACACCGATGTCTACAAATGCACCGAAGTTTGTAACATTGGTTACCACACCTTCCAGCACCATATCGGCACGTAGATCTTTTATTTCCTCGACGCCTTCTTTAAATTCCGCTGTCTTAAACTCGGGTCGTGGATCCCGTCCGGGCTTTTCAAGTTCTGTCAGAATATCCTGCACCGTCGGCAAACCAAATTGCTCATCGACATAATCATTGGCACTGACACTTTTAAGAAAACCGGTGTCACCCATTATTGACTTTATCGACTTACCCGACTGCTGGATAATTTTTTCTACCAACGGATAGGCTTCGGGGTGAACAGCTGAACGATCAAGTGGATTGTCGCCCTGCGGAATACGTAAAAAACCAGCCGACTGTTCGAATGCTTTTGGCCCAAGACGCGGCACGTTTAATAGCTCCTGTCGATTCGCATAGGCACCATGCTGATCACGATACTGCACGATATTTTCCGCCATGGTTTGTGATAGTCCCGACACCTGTGTTAACAATGGCACCGAAGCCATATTCACATCTACGCCTACGGCATTTACACAATCCTCCACCACGGCATCCAGCTGTCGTGCAAGACGCGTCTGGCTAACATCATGCTGATACTGCCCTACACCTATCGCTTTTGGTTCGATTTTAACCAGCTCTGCGAGTGGATCCTGCAAGCGCCGCGCTATTGATACCGCGCCACGAATAGACACATCAAGATCGGGAAATTCTTTCGAAGCGAATTCAGAAGCGGAATACACCGACGCGCCCGCTTCCGATACAACCAGTGATGTAAGATTAAGTTGTGGATATTTTTTAATGACTTCTTTAGCCAGCTTGTCGGTTTCCCTTGATGCCGTACCATTACCAATACTGATTAGACTGACATTATGTTTTGTTGCCAGTGCAGCAATCACGGCGATTGACTGATCCCACTGATTTTTGGGTGCATGGGGATAAATTGTCGCGTAATCCACCAGCTTGCCGGTTTCATTCACGACAGCGACTTTAACGCCGGTTCTTAATCCGGGATCGAGACCAATGGTTGCCTTTGGTCCCGCAGGTGCCGCTAGTAACAGATCGTTTAAATTTGAAGCAAACACTTTTATCGCTTCTTCTTCTGCAGCTTCCTTAAGTTTCATTTTCAGTTCTACATCAAGGTGACTGAAGATTTTTATTTTCCAGGCCCAGCGCACGGTATCAAGCAACCATTTATCGCCCGCTCGTGACTGGTTCTGTATGGAATAATAATCTGCAATCATCGCTTCACAGGGATGGGTATCCAGTTCTTCTTCGCCGGCAACCTTCAGATTCATCTGCAGAATATTTTCATTGCGCCCACGGAATAATGCCAGTGCACGGTGCGATGGAATTTTGATAACGGCTTCCTGATATTCAAAATAGTCTGCAAATTTTTCGCCTTCTTTTTCCTTACCCTCTATCACTGATGATTCTATTACACCGTTGTGCCATAGATAATCACGCAGTTTCTGCAGCAGGTCCGCTTCTTCTGCAAATTTTTCCATGAGGATCTGTCGTGCGCCGTCCAGTGCAGCCTTTGTATCAGCAACTCCCTGATCTGCATTGATATATTTTTCTGCTTCTGTTTCTGGCGTTAATGTCGGATCATCAAATAGTAACTGCGCTAGCGGCTCAAGCCCTGCTTCTCTTGCAATCTGTGCTTTTGTTCGACGTTTGGGTTTATAGGGAAGGTAGAGATCTTCGAGGCGGTTTTTGGTATCCGCCTGCATAATTGAGGCTTTTAGTTCTGGTGTGAGTTTTTCCTGCTCATCGATACTTTTTAAAATAGCTTCACGTCGCTCATCCAGCTCACGTAGATAACGCAGGCGTTCATCAAGCAGCCTTAGCTGTGCATCATCCAGACCACCGGTCACCTCTTTTCGATAGCGGGAAATAAACGGTACGGTCGCACCTTCGTCAAGTAGACCAACAGCAGCTGTGACCTGTTTTTCGTTTACGGAGAGTTCTTCGGCAATACGCTGGGAAATAGACAACATGGAACAAGTGAATCCTGAATGAATAAAACAAGGCCGCTATTGTACCTAAAGCGACTGCATACATCCTTAAAAATTCACCCGTTTGTGATACCCATACCAGAGCATCTCACTGCTACGTGCTGTTAACTATGAGAGACGTTTCTGCAGGTGCAGAATAACCTTACTCAAACCCAGTTTAAGTGTCTGGTCAGCGCTGCTGATGAGCGGCATCAGTTTGCGCATTGCAGATGCCAGTTGCTCTTTACTGGCACTATTTCCCGAAGCGAGTTCAGCTATTAATTCTTCAAGGTTGACGTCAACCTCGGCAGCACTAGTTACCACAGGCTTTTCTGTGGCTGCAGGATACTGGCTTATTTTGCCGCCGCCCTGCTTGATAGCGGATTTAAGGGCCTGCTCTGCATGATCGAGTAATTCTGTAAAGCCACTTTCAGTGTTGTCCAGTGCAGTGGTAGTTGAACCGGTACTAAACTGTATCCTGAATTCCTCATCACCCATTTTCAGCTTAAGCCTGGAGACACGTTCACATATTCTGTTAATAACAGTCTGTGCGCCTTCGCTATCAGTGCAGGTGAGCACGAGTGCAAAACGTGAAACACCCAGGCGTGCCGCGATGTCTTCAGTTCTCTTTCCCTCATTAATGAAGGATGCCACCTTACACAGTATCTGCTCTGCTATCGCCTTACCATGTTTCACAAACACTTCGGCAAAGCGATCGATATCAAAACGCACTACCGTCATTTCTGCCACATGCCGCCTGGCATAGGCTAACGCCTGCTCGCCCTGCTCTACAAAAGAAGCCTCGGTTAACAGTCCGGTTAGTTTGTCATGAGCCGCCTGCTTTTCAAGTGACTGAACTTCATTACGGTAGTTAATGTGGGTCGCTGCGCGGCTTTTCAGTGAGGCTGAATCGAAAGGCTTACTGATAAAGTCCGTGGCACCGAGCTCCAGCACCTTTTCCTTGGTACCATCGGTTTCTTCAGCACCGGTAATAATAACCACCGGCATTTTTGCCAGTGCGGCATCATCCGAAGCACGTATCGCCTTGAGTAATTCGAATCCATCCATATTCGGCATACCAAGATCACTAAAGACAACCGAAATGCTGGGATTTTCCTGGAGCATGCCCCATGCCTCTTCGCCATCTTCCGCTTCCACCACTTCAAATTCTTTCTGCAGGATTTTTACAGCGGCTCGACGTATAACACGTGAATCATCGACGATTAATATCTGATTAGTATTTTCTGACACTGAAAACTGGACCCGTATTTTATTGCCTGCCTGTTGCAAGCAGCCTTAATAAAAAATTAATTGACTATAGAGTCTAGCCGATATGTGGGGAAATTTCGCATAATTCAAACAGTTATCACACATACAGCATGAATTACTCGAAATAATATTGGGGCAGTGCTGCCCGGGCAGTTAAGTTCTGCCCGGACAGAAGCGGATTAGCTTGCCTTAGGCGCTCTGGAAGCACGCTTACGCTCATTTTCAGTAAGCATTTTCTTACGCGTACGAATATGATTCGGCGTTACTTCTACCAGCTCATCATCATCGATGAATTCCAGCGCTTGCTCCAGTGTCATCTTGATAGGTGGCGTCAGTATTAAGGCTTCATCCGTTCCCGAAGCACGGACGTTCGTCAGTTGCTTACCCTTAAGCGGGTTAACCACCAGGTCATTATCACGTGAGTGAATACCCACCAGCATGCCTTCGTACACTTCGTCACCATGTTGCAGGAATAGATTGCCACGCTCCTGCAGGTTATACAGTGCATAGGACAGTGCCTTACCTGCACCATTTGAAATCAGTACACCCTTGCTGCGCTGACCTATAACTGCGTCCACCCTGGGGCCATAGCTATCAAAAACGTTATACATGAGGCCATTACCGGCTGTTGCCGTGAGGAACTCGGTACGGAAGCCAATCAGGCCACGCGTCGGGATTACATAATCCAGGCGAACACGACCTTTACCGTCCGGTACCATGTTTTTCAGCTCACCCTTACGCACACCGAGTTTTTCCATCACCGCACCCTGGGATTCTTCAGGTACGTCAACCGTCAGCTGCTCATAAGGCTCACACAGCTTACCGTCTATTTCCTTGATCACCACTTCCGGGCGACCCACGCACAGCTCGAAGCCTTCACGACGCATCGATTCGATTAGCACCGACAGATGCAGTTCACCACGACCCGATACACGGAATTTATCACCCGTTTCACCCTGCTCAACACGCAGCGCTACGTTATGAATCAGCTCCTGCTCCAGGCGGTCCGCGATATTACGTGAGGTCAGCAGCTTGCCGTCCTGGCCGGCCAGTGGGCCATTGTTTACCTGGAATGTCATGCTCAGGGTTGGCTCGTCAACCGACAGTGCAGGCATTGCTTCTACATGCTCAGGATTGCACAGTGTGTCGGAGATATTCAGTTTATCGATACCGCTAAAGCAGATGATGTCACCCGCCTGCGCTTCTTCCACTTCCACACGCTCAAGGCCGTGGAAGCCAAGGATCTGCTGCATACGCAGACCGGTACGCACCTTACCTTCACGATCGATCAGGCTGAGTGGCTGGTTACGCTTGATTTTACCCTGCTTGATACGGCCGATACCGATAACACCCACATAGGAGTTGTAGTCGAGCGAGCTCACCTGCATCTGGAAAGGTGCTTCAACATCGACATCCGGTGCTGGCACATGCTCGATAATGGCTTCAAACAGTGGTGTCATGTCGCCTTCACGGGCAGTGTCATCCAGGCTGGCAAAACCACCCAGGCCTGAGGCATAAATTACCGGGAAGTCCAGCTGCTCATCGGTTGCACCGAGGCGATCAAATAGCTCAAACGTCTGGTCCAGCGCCCAGTCTACTCGTGCAGCGGGCTTGTCGACCTTATTGATAACCACGATTGGCTTAAAGCCCATGTTGAAGGCTTTCTGGGTTACAAAGCGGGTCTGAGGCAT
>JBFHVK010000085.1:0-10175 GCA_041589615.1 Gammaproteobacteria bacterium
ACTGCGGGTTATAGGTTGTTTCCATGGATATATCGAAATTGCTAGCAAAAAGAAGCCGAATTATAGCCTAAGTGCGGGTCGAGGCGTAGATGAGATTCTTCTCGTGCTTATTTAACTTGGGTACTGCATTGGACTCCAGGCACCTGTCTATGCTTTATGAAACACCTCCCAGATCACCTGATTTGCAGGTCGATGTATCAAAAAAACAGATCGTCACGATTAAATTAAATTGTTAGACGCACCTGTACTGCTGAATTAGCATCGCGAAAAATGGCTACGGCAAAGATGCTTCCCATGCTCACAGAAAGGCAGGCAAATTTCACCGATTTTGACTTTATCCACGGCGGCCTGCTGTATGGTGCCCGGAAAGGTCACTATGCGGTTAATACCGAGAGTAAGGCGATGCTGAGCTGCCTGAAACAGGAAGTCAGGTCGGTGATTACACAGAACTGTTTACTGGATGGTCGCTCGGCGCTGGCGCGGGTATTTCTCGAGGGTAATTGTCGCGTCGCCAACCTGATTACCTGTGAACATGAAGTCGGTAGTCAGGCATTTGAAATCTATGCGCTGACAGTGGCAAAAAAATACCAGGGACAGGGTTTTGGCAGCCAGGTGCTGGATGCAGCCATGGTCGCTTTGTCCAGCGTAGTCGTATATGCGCGGTGTTCGGTGGCTTCAGGAAAGATGCTGTCCATGCTGGAAAAACGTGGATTCAGGGTCAATACTACAGATAATGATTTTACTGTGCTGGTGAGACATACACCGCAAGTAAATGATTTTGAAAAACCTCTGTATTTGAATGTGTAAAGCTTTGATTTTTCTTTGCAGGTGAAAATTTATGGCTACTAAAAAAAGCGTAATTGAAGATATTGATGATGATCTTCTGGAAGATGATGACCAGGATTTTGACACTGATATTGGTCAGGAAGGTGGTCAGCTACTGAGTCGACGTAGAATAGAAGAACTCAGGGAAGAAAAGGAACTCAGGTATTCTATCTGGGGTGACTTCGAGCTGGAGTGATTAGTCGGGCTGTTTTTTAAACCAGTCGAGTGCACTCTTTATATTTTCCAGTTTACTGTTAGCAGGTGAATATACGGCATAGGCTTCCTTATGGATGACCGCTGCGTCATCGACCTTAAACAGGCTGTTGCCCAGGTAATCACTCACCATAGCCTCTGGTAAATAAGCTGCACCACCACAGGTCTGTAAAAAGTTAAGTGCATTCCTGCCGACACCGGATCTTAATCTGGGGGGGACTGTATCTCCAAACTGCTGTGCGTGAATCATGCGGTATGAGGTCCCCCAGTCTACAAAAATATAATCCCTGTTTATTGCCTCACTGGCACTGATGCCCTCATCAGTGGAAACCATGATGAGAGGTACGGGAGTTACTTCAGTGGAGACTAACTGGGGTGACTTCGGGGGGTCGAATACAAAGCCCAGGTCAAGCACACCGTCCAGTAAGTTTCGATTAAGCGTATCTGAGTCCATTACATCTGTCTGTAATGCGATATTACTATCACTTTTGTGTAACCAGACCAGCCAGTCGTCAAGGAAGATATCCCAGATGCTGGGTAAAGCCGCAATACTCAGGAAAGTAGAAACGCCTTCGGGTATGGCCAGCTCCTGACGTGCCCTGTGCCAGGTATTGATGATGTTTTCAGCATAGCCAAGAAATTTTAGCCCTGCCGGTGTGAGTTCGATATTATTTCTATCACGGGTAAACAGGCGTGTACCGACTTCCTCTTCAAGCTGGCGTATACGAGCGCTAATCGCCGACTGGCTAATAAACAGATTTCTCGCTGCCCTGCCGAAGTGGCGCAGGCGATGAATTTCAAGAAATGCTCTAAGTAAACCGATATCCATAAAAGTATCACGTCTCAACTGGCGGCGAAATGCTGTAAAGAAAGCTTCATCAGGAATATTTAAGGTCGTTCGGCTGGCTATATTAATCGAAAATATGAATCATTACATGCAATATTATTCGCTTTACCGCCTCTAGCAGAAAGCATGAGAATGCGGCCATCTGCTTATCTTACTGTGCATCAAAACTGGCAAGCAGTAACACACAATAACAAGTTATTTCTGGAGAATATTAGTATGAAAAATATCATTATATTAGCGACTGCTAGCCTGTTTCTGTTAACGAACCAGTCTATTGCGTCAGACGCTGAATATAGTCAGGAAACCATCGCTTACTGCCAGGAGCAGGCACAACTGGCAGGCCTGGAATCAGAGCAGGAACAAAAAGATTATATCAGGGACTGCCAGGAAAGCATGGGGCTGGCAACTGGTGAGTCGACTGGTACAGAGCAATAAGTTGAGAAATATGCTCGCTGTGGAATAGATTTCATTCTGTTATGAATGCTGAGCTGGAAGGCCTCGTTGATCGAGGCCTTTTTTATGTGTTTTGCATTGGCAGGTAATTGATCGTATGTAATCAGGTATGAATGTTAAACAATGTTAATTACCCCGGAAGGCGATTGTATAGGGCAGGAGTGAAGACTAAGATTGGCTTTATTGAGAGACTAAATGTGAGCAGGAAAATGAATTTAAAAGAGCAGTTTTTTGAGGCAGTTAGTAATGGTGACCTGGGTTCATTCGATGATCTGGGTGTAATAGTGACCCTTAAGGAGCTGGAACAGAAATTTCCTACGATGGACGCAGGTCAAATCAGTAATTTTCTACCTGCAGCAACCATGACTTCGGGGCAGAGTCAGGCTTCGGAACAGAAATTTCTATTTCACCTGTCAGGTGACGCATATCGTGTTCATCCTGATGCGATAGAAAGTTATGATAGTGAATAGCTAATCTCATCTCTATGCCTGCGCCTAAACCAGGCTTTAATAAAGTAAAAAAACCAGAGCAGATCCATCTATAAACCATATTTAATGCATGGATGACGGTTAGATTTCGGTAAAATCATATCAGGCTGCTAAACTATGCATTAAAGTTTCTCAATAATGAATATGCCTGGTAGAAAAAGTACATCCCTGAGACAGCACGCAATAAAGTATACGCTGATCACCTTTGTGGTGATTTTCCTGGCGGCGTTGTTGCATTATGTCATATTTAGTCATTATCTCCATGAGCTGGATGATAAAGAGCGGCATAAGTCGCTGCTTGGTGCTGCGCATAGTATCAGTCGTTCAATTGGTTTTTACCAGAATATTGTTGATACACTATCTCAGCAGCACACTGTCATTGACCTTATACAATTCGCATCAAATGAAAAAGTCCAGGAGTGGTCCAATGAAATGCAACGTATGTTGCCGGAAAGCATTGGCTTTACAGTATTTGATCATCGGGGGAAAGCCAAGGGTATCCCTTCTGAGCTCAGGCTAAGTAAAAGCTGCCTGCTTGATATGCAAAAGAAATTCATGGGTCTCAATATTGCTACTCCACCAGTACATCATAAAATCCAGGGGCTTGAGCACTTTGATATAGTGGCACCGGTCATGCAGGAAGGCGAGTATATTGGACTGGTATTTTCCAGTTTTAGCCTGAGAATTGTTGAGCAACTGCTAACTAATCTGGAAACAGACAACAGGGCATATAGAATTCTTACCCAGGACGGTTATAAGGTCGCCAGTACAGGGGGCTTTGATAGCGCTCAGGGTGAAGTTTATCGAGAGGGGATTAAAGGTACAGACTGGTATATAGAAATGTCTGTGCTGAATAAGAGTGAAAATATACTTGTAACCAGTCTGTTGATTAGTAATGTTATCACCTTTATTCTGGTAAGTATTATTCTATATTTTGCGATGAACCGGTTGTTCAGTATCGTGCTAAAAGATTTTGAAATTTTAAGCTGGATGATGGCACGTATTAGAGATGATGATTTTAACAAACAGGAAATCCCCCGCACAGCATTGAAGGAAACTCGTGGTATTGTACGGTTTATAAGGTTTACAGCCGATGAGTTAAGTAACTATCAGAAAAAACTCAAACATGATAGTAGTACTGATGAACTGACAGGTTTATATAATCGTCGTGTACTCAGTCATGAGCTCGATAATTGCCTGAATCTTGCGACTCAGGGGCACTCAATTTACGTAGTCATACTTGATCTGGATTTTTTCAAGGAAATAAACGATAACTATGGTCATCATGTTGGAGATCACGTTCTGATTTTACTGGCTGAGGCATTGAATCGATATTGCCGGGAAACTGATATCTGTACACGTGCCGGTGGTGATGAGTTTATAGTGATATTGCTTGAATACTCCCTGGAAGAAGTAAGGTCCTGGTACACAGATGTACAGAGTTATATGCAGCAGCATATAACAAAATATAATGCTGACCAGAATATTACGATTCAGTTTGGCATAAGTGCCGGTTGTACGCTGATTCGTAATAATGATATTAGCAGTGTTGTTCTTAAAAGAGCAGATGATGCGCTGTATAGGGTTAAATCAGCGGGTAGGAATTTTATCGAATGCCTTTAGGGATAGTTACTATCTATGCGCCAAACTTTTTATACAGTGTTTTTCTAAGGTGTTCTTCAATTTGAGGAATTACTTCAGTAATTGCATCATCAATTGATTGCCTGATTGATTCAACATTTGTGTCATTCACATTGCTAACACTGGTTGCTTTGGGCTGCTTGTCAATTTCTACAAGACGCTGTTGCATGGCCTCTGAAAAATCCTGTTGTGGCAGCTCGACTTCCTCATCATCCAGTCGCAGTGAAAGTATCTCTTCTGCATCCTCATTTTCATAGCTGGAAGCGTTTTCGACTGTTGGTGTAACTGTCGATTGCTGATGATTCTGCTTTTGCATATCGAAATGATCTAGCATCTCCGGGTCGCCCTGTTGAATAACAGACGTCAGGGTTGGAATATTGCTGTCTTTTTCAGCCATTAACTGACTCCAGTGTATGGTGTTTCAGGGTATAGCCCAGTTCGCGGTAGGCCTTATAGTTTTTCCGGCCACACTGTTTGCGTTGTTCATCCTGATTAAGTAACTCGTCAATTTTTACTGCGCCGCTATCACTTAATATATCAGAGGGGCGGCAGGACAGGTTGATAATATACTGAAAGTTAGTATCGGTAATTTTCTGATGTGATATTAATACAGGCTGTTGCTGGTCGATGGCTTCGAGGGTTGCTACGGCATGCGGAATAAAACTTTCTGCACCTAAATTCCAGAGCAGCTCATCAAGCTGCTGACTCTGGGATTCATTATCTGTCTGTATGAGCACGCGTTCGCCTGTTGACCAGTGTTGCTGTGCCAGCCTGCAGGCATATTGTTGCAGGCTATGTGGCTGGTCATCAGGAAGAATAAGGAAATCAACGCGGCCCATTACAGTACCTATTTTGCCTCTTCTATGCGATCAAACAGATACTGCATTAACAGTGGAACCGGGCGGCCAGTCGCTCCCTTGTTCTTACCCGAAGTCCAGGCCACACCTGCAATATCCAGATGTGCCCAGCGATATTTCTTTGTGAAGCGTGAAAGGAAGCAGGCTGCAGTGATGGTGCCAGCCTCGCGGCCACCTATGTTTGCCAGATCGGCAAAATTGCTGTCCAGTTGTTCCTGGTAATCATCCCATAGTGGTAATTCCCAGCAGCGGTCACCGGAATCACGGCCGGCACTAAGCAGGTCATTAATTAACGGATTGTGATTGCCCAGTAGTCCCGCAGGGTGATTTCCAAGGGCGACAATACAGGCACCAGTAAGGGTGGCAATATCAATCACTACATCCGGATCGAATTTCTGAGCGTAGGTGAGAGCATCACAGAGAATGAGCCTGCCTTCTGCATCGGTATTGAGTACTTCAATGGTTAAACCGGACATGCTGGTAACGATATCGCCCGGTTTGGTTGCCAGTCCATCAGGCAGGTTCTCTGTAGCAGGCACGATACCCACAACATTGTAGGGTACCTGCAGGTCTGCACATGCACTCATTACGCCGAGTACGCTGGCGGCGCCGCACATATCAAATTTCATTTCATCCATGGCAGCACCAGGTTTAATACTGATGCCTCCCGAGTCGAAGGTGACGCCCTTGCCTACAAGCACAATCGGCTTCTGCTCCTTATCGCCTCCCCTGTGTTCCATGGTAATCAGTTTGGCTGGCTGGCGTGAGCCGCGTGTCACAGAGAGTAATGAACCCATGCCAAGCTTTTCCATATCGGCTTCATCCAGCACCTCTACATGGAAATTTCGATGTGTCTTACCAAGTGCCTTGGCCTGCTCGGCCAGGTATGTTGGTGTGCAGATATTGCCAGGTAAATTTGACAGGTCACGGGTTAATTTAATACCCGATGAAATTGCCATGCCTTCTCGTACTGCCTGTTCACCATCCGGCAGTTCACGTCGGCTAGGTACGCTAAAGATTACTTTACGCAGCGGGCGACGAGAGTTTTCCTTTTTGCTCTTTAGCTGGTCGAAACGATACAGTGCGTCTTCAGTAGCCTGCACTGCATGACTCACTTTCCAGGCGGAATCACGGTTCTTGACGTTTAATTCGGTAATGCATGAAAACAGTTCAGTAGCGCCGCGGTCATCAAGAAATGTAGCAACAACCTGATTGGCCTTCTGGAAAGCCTTAATATCAAAATGTTTTTCCCGACCACAACCAATAATCAGAATTCGGTCACACAGGGTATTCGGCACGTTGTGTAGTAAAAGAGTCTGGCCCAGCTTACCCTCACATTCGCCACGGCGAATCAGGTTGGAAATAAACCCGTCGCTGGCATCGTCCAGGATTTGCGCTGAATGAGATAGCTTACGTGATTCGAAAACGCCTACGGCAACACAGGATATGCGTTGTTTTTCCGGACTGCCACTCTTAACTGAAAACTCCATAGTTACTCCATAAAAAAGAATTCATCAGGTGATTGTCTTTATATTTACTGTGACAATCATGAATTTGTTATTGCCTGTAAATGCCCTGGGGGGGCAAATGAAGTGGCTGAATAAAGGAGGAATTTTATTAAATCCTGGGCTCGATATATAGCGTAATTTGCAAAAAACTCAGTTTTTTTCAAAAAATGTGATTTTATGATGATGTCAATGAATTTTAATAGATCACAAAGGTCTGCTTAATATCTGTAGAAGTTGGGGTAGAATACTGCCAATATTCATGAATCTAGAAAGCACAGCCCGCTGTTGATGCAAAAATCCTATTTCACCATTATCGATCGCTACGTTTCAAGAGAACTCCTGCTGACCTGGCTTGCGGTTACCCTTGTACTAATGCTGATCCTGCTTAGCGGCACACTGGCAAGGTTGTTGGGCAAGGCAGCCGATGGATCCATACCCAGCGATGCGATATGGCCACTGATGATGTTTACCGGTGCCCGTTACCTGATTCTATTAATTCCACTGAGCCTTTATCTGGGCGTATTACTGAGCTTTAGCCGTTTATACAAGGACAATGAAATGGCCGCCATGTCGGCCTGTGGTATCGGTTTTATGCGGCTTTACCGTCCCTTGCTAATGGTCACTGTACCAGCGACGGCCATACTGATGTTTCTAACGCTTTACCTGATGCCCTGGGTTTCTCAACAGTCAGAAGTGTTAAAAACCGAGATAGAAAATCGTTCTGAGCTCAGTGGCCTGATTGCCGGGCGATTTAATGAATCGAAAAAAGGCGATGCAGTAATGTTTTTGCAGCGCCAGTCGGACGATGGCAGGCATATGAATAATGTATTTATGCACCAGAGTACGCGTGATGAGAGAAATCAGCGGGTAGAAAATATTGAATCAGCTGATCAGGCTAGCCGTTATCGAGATGATCAGGGACGTGACTTTATCCTGTTTAAACAGGGGCAGCACTATGAAGGCGTGCCGGGGCAGTCCAGTTTTCGTATTACCCGATATGAGAAAAAGGGGGTCTATCTTCCTGAAGATGAAATTAATACTAAAATGAGTGCCAAAAAAGCGCTCGATACATTAACTCTGTGGAATTCTGATAGAGCGGATTACCGTGCAGAACTACACTGGAGGCTATCGTTACCCATAGGTGCCTTTTTGCTGGCCATTCTTGCATTGCCACTTAGTTATACAACGCCGCGTAAGGGGCGTTATTCAAAACTTGCACTTGCCATACTTATTTACCTGGTTTACTCAAATCTTCTTGGTGTCGGCCAGACCTGGATTGAAAAAAGCAGAGTACCAGAATGGCTTGGTATCTGGTGGGTACATGGTTTTGCAATCAGCCTTATCATCTTCTGGTGGGTAAAACGACTAGGTGGTATTCACCAGCTACTACAACGCAGGCAGGTTGCTAGCTAATGCGCATACTCGATCGTTACCTGGCTAGAACAATTATCAGCGGCACGCTGATGGTGTTGCTTGTGCTGGCTGCCTTACTGGCATTTGTTGATTTCGTAGCAGAACTGGATGATGTGGGTAAAGGCCAGTACAGCGCATTAAAAGCCGCAGGTGTTGTATTGCTTGGCCTGCCAAAACGCCTATATGAACTGTTCCCAACGGCCGTACTCATCGGCAGCCTGTTAAGTCTGGGAACACTGGCAGCAAACAGTGAGCTCACCGTTATGCGAGCGGCAGGTGTGTCGATTATGCGCATTGTCTATTCTGTGATTAAAGCAGGCATTATATTGCTGATATTTGTAGCGCTTGTAGGTGAAGTAATAGTACCGATGAGTGAACGCTATGCTCAGTCGATGCGTGCAAAAGAGCTTAAACAGACGATCAGCCTGGGAGGGCAGGGTGGTTTCTGGGCAAGAGATGATCAGCGATTCCTATATGTGAGCCAGGTATACCCTGGAATGAACCTGGGACAGGTTAATATTTATGAGTTTTCCGAATCAAATCAGCTTAAGCGAGTCACACATGCAAAATCTGCAAAATATGTAGATGATAAATGGCGACTGGAAAACGTAAAACAGACAGAGTTCAGTAATGGCAAGGTTGAAAGCCGAACAAGATCATCTGAAATCTGGCAGAAGCTACTTAATCCGGATCTGTTTAATGTGGTGAGTATAAAACCTGAAAATATGTCAGCACTGGATCTTTATCACTATAGCCAGTATTTGCAGGACAATGACCTGGAATCGAGTCATTACAAGCTGGCTTTCTGGATTAAGGTATTTACACCGGTTTCCAGCCTGGTGATGTTACTCATCGCACTGCCGTTTGTATTTGGCTCGCAACGTGCAGGTGGAGCGGGTAACCGCATGCTTCTGGGTTTACTGATGGGTATTGGTTTTTATCTGCTTAATCGCACCATGAACCATCTGGGGCAGGTATATCAGCTTTATCCATTTGTGAGTGCGTCTGTGCCGGTTTTAATTGTGGCTATCCTGAGTTTTCTGTCGCTGCGTAAAGTAAAATAGTCACAAAAGCGGCTAATTCAGTTTTTATCCAGCTGAATCAGGCGACTCGATGATGCAATATCATGCCAGCAGCGTTTTTCTCCATCAATCAGGCTCCATAAAAAACCCAGACCCAGTATTCCCCATGAAAGCAGTGCGCAAAAATAGCGCTGTAGCACCTGCTTCCAGCTGAGTGGCTGATTATCATTTGATAGCAGGCGAATCCGCCAGGTTTTCATCCCCAGCGTCTGTCCACCATGAATCCAGAACCAGCCATAAAAAAATATACTGGTGCAGACCAGGGCAACAAGTATGATGATCTGGTTGCTTATATAAAAAGGATGTTCTTCCGTAATGGCATTACCATCATTGACGATAAATGTTGTCAGGCTGCTAAGAACAATGCCTACAACAAAAAAAATCGCAATGAGTAGTAATAGATCATAAAGTATTGCCATTATCCTTTTAAGCAGGCTGGCAGGCGGAGATTGCTCAATATTTGTCATCTAATATGTAATCGAATTTAATTAATTTCGGAAAATTGTAACGGATTGCTCAAAATCATGCACCCGTCTCGGTGCTTTAATACCGTGTATCCCTGAAATCCTTGTTTTATCAAGTATATGATATAGACTTTTGAATGAATTATTACATAACAGTGGAGAACCCCATGTTTAAACGGAGCCTACTTTCAGCTGGCCTGCTGGCAGCAACAATTTCAAATGTACAGGCACTGCCTTACGGTTTTTATGACGCTCGCTCGGTTGCGATGGGCAATGTCAGTGTTGCGACGGGAGGCATTACCACCGCAGCACTTTCTAATCCGGGCATGCTATCGGTGAATGAGTCTAATGATACCTTTTCTATGTTACTACCTGCCATTGGCG
>JBFHVK010000086.1:0-10139 GCA_041589615.1 Gammaproteobacteria bacterium
CGTACCACCCTTTGTGATTTTTCACGATGCTACATTGATGGATATGATAGATAGAATGCCGCTCACCCATGAACAGTTTTCCAGGGTGAGTGGAGTAGGTGCACAGAAACTTGAAAATTATGCAGATGATTTTCTTGCGATTATTAGAGACTTCAATGACGAAGATGAAGTCGCTAATAAAGTTGACACAGTAGAAGAAACACTTAATCTTTTTAGATGCGGAATGGATGCAGAAGCTATTTCATCACAAAGGCAGTTAACCTTGTCGACTGTATATACGCATCTCGCAAGGCTCATACAGCAGGGTCAGATACAGTTAAGTGAAGTCGTTAACCTGAGTAGTGAAGAAATCAGGACGATAGAGAATGCAATACTGGAGCTGGGTGATGAGGCTGTACGACTTAAGCCAGTATACGAATATCTTGATGGATATTTCAATTATGAAACACTGAGATGTGTGAAAGCATCAATGGATATGGCCTGACAATATCTAGCTGTTAACAGTGTTTGCAATATTGCTATTATCATTGGCCTGGTTATATTCGTTGAATAATTCTGGTATTTCTTTTGCTGATACAGGATGTGAGAGCAGATAACCCTGTACAGAGTCACAGCCGCGTTTTTTAAGCATGCACATTACAGAATCTGTTTCTACACCTTCTGCGACTACTTTATGTCCGAGGTTATGGGCCAGGTCTATTACTGAGTTGACAATGCTTTCGTCGTCATCATTACTGTCCATCAGTCTTACAAACGATTTATCAATTTTGACTTCATTAACAGGCAGGTTCTTTAGATAGCTAAGTGAAGAGTAACCAGTTCCAAAGTCGTCGATTGAGTAGCTGATCCCATTGAGATTTTCATCTTGCATTAAATCTAAAACAGCATCCGGGTTAGCCATCAAAGCACTTTCAGTGAATTCGAGTTTTATATTTTCTTTTGTTACCTGATAAAGCTTAATGAGTTCGTCCAGTTTTCTGGCCAGTTTTGAATCGTTAAGGTTTCTAGCGGAAATATTTATAGATAGATGAATATCCACTCCCTGGTCTTTCCAGATGCGCCATTGCATCATTGACTGCTTTAGTACCCAGCGTGTTAATGGCTGTATTAGTTCCGAGTTTTCTGCAATATAGATAAACTGATCTGGAGGTATTTGCCCTTGTATCTCATGATCCCAGCGAAGCAGGGCTTCAACGCCATATATTCTATTGTTGTGTAAATCCAGTTGAGGCTGGTAATAAAGTTCAAGCCTGTCTTCTTCTATAGCCTGGCGAAGATCTGCCATTAATGCCAGGCGCCATGGTGTATGAATATCAAATTCGGCATTATAAATACTAAATCCGTGACCCCTGCGTTTACTTTCATACATTGCTACGTCTGCATGGCGAATGAGTGCGGTTTGATCATCTCCATGCTCAGGGTATATTGCAATACCAATACTGGCATTGATGTCGATGATATGTGACCTGAGTTCAAAGCCAGGTTTTAGTATGTGTATGATTTTTTTCGCTACTTCAATTGCATGGCCTTGATCAATATCTGGCAGCACAACCGCAAATTCATCACCACCTAGTCGGCCAATGGTATCGCTACTGCGTAAGGCATCGGGTATGCGTGAAGCTACCTGTTTAAGAATAATGTCACCTTCCGGGTGCCCAAGGGTGTCGTTGATGTCCTTGAAATTATTCAGGTCGAGTATAAAAACCGCCAGTCGCTTATTGTTTCTCGCTGCATATTCGATTGCCTGGTTAAGACGCTCGATGACCAGTGTTCTATTAGCTAGCCCGGTTAGAGGGTCATGCAGTGCCTGGTAACTAATCTGGCTATTAAGTTTTTCAAGTTTAATCGTTCTTTCTTTTACTCTATCTTCGAGTGATGAGTTAAGTTGCTCCATCAAATTTTGATTATTGATTCTTTCAAGTTCGGCGTTTTTTAGTGCAAGCCTCATGGAGTCAAATGATCTAGCCAGTTCTGTGATTTCATTGTTGCCCCTGACTTCGATGGTTTCATCAAAGTTAAGTCGAGCAATGTTTTTCGCTGAGTGGCTGAGTTTTTCAATAGGGCCCGAAATCTTTTTTAGAAAACCGATGTAAATGCCAATGCCAATCATCAGGCCAAAAAAGAGACTGGATGAAAGTTGTATATATAAATTCTGTAATGGTGCCATCGTGAGAGATTGTGCATTTAATCCTATGTGCAGGGTTGCGAGATTAATGCCGTCAAAATTAACCGGGTAACTGAAGTGAAGTATGCTGCTGTCAGATTGAAGAGTAACAAATATGTCTGTTAAATCATTTGTATTTGTCTGTTTTATTGCGCGATTAACAATCTCAAGCTCAGTGTTGAGATGCCTGGTAATGACCTGGCCTTTACGGTCAACAAAAACAGTGTAAATAACATCGCTTTGTTTGGCTGTATGTTTTACCAGGTCATTTATGCTGGCATTATCATAAATCAGGAGTGGCTCTACAGAAATACTGCTAAGTAAATCTCCAAGAGAATTAGCTTTCTCTACAATGTTATGTAGAGCTCGATTCTTTTCCTTGTGATACTGGAAAAATGCATTTGAAAGTAGAGCGAGAACGATCATGCCCGCAACAATCAATACAAACTGTTTGCCAATGCGAGTATATGCTGAAGGTGTAAAATCGTTCATTGAAAATTCTCTACGCCGTATTTACGGCCATATACGTCACGGACTATTTTGCGGTGTTCATTATAGTCGCTGTCTACTGCTGGTATGAGTGCTGTTAAGCGGGCGTTATCCAGTATCTGGTGACCTTCAGGCTTCGATCTCAGGTCAGACAGAGTTGCCTGTATCTGTCGTTTTACTTCCATTGGAACTGAGGGTGCTACTGCCCAGGGCAGGTGTGATAGAGGCTGGCTACGCAACAGGTATTTCATCTGTGACACATCAATGGTGTTTTTTACAGCGTCGAGTCGAATGACGGTATCACCAGTTGCGGCTGCATCGGCCTGTTTCTGATAGGTTGAGATAAGTGCGTTTGGCGGGTTTATGGCAAATTTCTCTGTATAATCGCTATCATTGAGTCCGTTGTTTTTTAATAGCCATTTGGCGGTAATGTAACTTTGCATTGCCATTTTGTCGCCTGCAAATAAAATGCTGCGATTTTTAAGATCACGGACCTGGTCAATGCCACTATCCTTGCGTACAGATATTGCAGATGCAATTGCTGCACTTCCAAATTCATGATTCATCAAAATTACCTGGTGTCCAAACAGCATATTAGAAACGATATAGTGATACTGGTTATAATGCATGATGTCATAACGACGTGATTTAATGTTTTGCCAGAATTCTGTAAAGCTGCGTGTGGTTTCAAAAACAACTTCGTGACCGATAGCTTTACCAAGATAAGTGGTCAGTGGCTTGAATAATTTGTAGGACAATTGCGGGTTTCTACGCGGAAAGATCCCCATGATCAGAGGTCGCGATGATATATTGCGATTGATGGCAGGTATGCTGTTTGTGTATAGCCCACAGCTTGTTGTTCCTGCCGCCAGTTTGATGAAGCGTCGGCGTTTCATTTATCGTTATAATTATTGCTTTATTAGTGTCTACATCATTGATGCCACAACTGTGTTTTCCTCACAGTCGGCATAGCAGTCACTAGACTAACAAAAAGCGACGAGCTTGTCAGTGTTTATAATTTATCTCATTAGAGATTAGTCCATTATAGACTTGACCAGGCTTCATCTGGTTTAAATCTGTCGCCGTAGCGTTGTTGTAACTGGTTTAGTCGTTCATTTAGCTCTGTGCTGCCCTTGCTATGAATATAGTGCAGCGGGCCGCCACGGAAAGGAGCAAAGCCAGTACCGAAAATAATCCCTGCATCTATCAGGTCATCACCTTCAACAACCTGTTCACGCTTGCAGCTGGTCGCCTCATTGAGAAAACGGAGTATCATGCGGTCCTGTAGTTCCTGTAAGTTACCATAGCTGGCACTTTTATCTTTTTGTGGTTTCCCCTTTGCCCATTTATAAAAGCCTTCACCACTCTTCTTGCCCAGTTTTCCATTTTCAACCATCAGTTGCATTTTTTTGGGCAATTTAAGGCTTTCACCGGCGGAAAGAATGGTTGCCACTGACTGGCAAACATCAAGGCCAACCGTATCAGCAAGTTCTATAGGGCCCATAGGCATGCCAAATTTTAAGGCGGCTTTATCAATCATCTCTGGTGCAATTCCTTCTCCGACCATTTCAACGGCTTCCATTAAATAGGGCATGAGGATACGGTTAACAAGGAACCCGGGAGAGCTTTTTACTGGGAGTGGTAACTTATCAATCTGTCGACCAAATGCCAGCGCTTTTTTCATGGTCTCATCGTCGGTGGTTTCACCGCGCACAATTTCAACTAGTGGCATAAGGGCAACTGGATTGAAGAAATGGATGCCTACCAGGCGTTCTGGTTTTTCGAGACAGGTGGCCAGTTCCTCCAGGGGAATACTGGACGTATTGGTGCCGAGAATGGCGCCTTCTTTCATTCGTGGCTCAATCTCTTTATAAAGTGTCTGTTTTACATCTTTGTCTTCAAAAATAGCTTCAATGATCAGGTCAGCATGTTCAACACCTATGCCCCTGGTGTCGGGAATTAACCGGTCCATGGATTCGCGAATAGAGCGTTTGTCTTTCTTGAATTTCTTTTTGAACATATCCATCGAGCGTTTCATGGTTGCAGCCAGGGCTTCAGCTTTCTGGTCCTGCACGGTGACGCGAAAACCTCTTAATGCGCACCAGGCAGCAATGTCTCCGCCCATTACGCCACCACCAATAACATGTATATGTGCGGGTACAAAATCTTTCTTCTTGCCCTGTGTCTTCAGGTTCTCCTGTAGAAAAAAGACTCTTACCAGGTTTCTCGCAGTATCATTCGTTACCAGGCTGGCAACCGATTCAATTTCCTTTTGTAGCATCTTACGTGGATTGTCCATATGGCTTTGCCACAGGTCGATCATTTTATAAGGGGCAGGGTAGTGTTCCTTCGAAGCTTTTTGTGCAACCTGTTTGCGCATCTGGCTGGCGATGAGAGGTCTCACCAGTCTGTGATTGGCGATGCGATCCTTGAGCGATAACTGTTTTTTAGGTGGGCGTTTAAGGACGAAATAACTTGCAGCTCGTTTTAGCTGACGTTCAGGCACCAGATCATCGACCAGGCCCATCGCTTTTGCAGCGCGTCCCTGAATCATTCTGCCAGTTAGCATTACATTCATACCGGCCAGTGGGCCAGCCTTCTGGATGGTTCTAACCGTACCACCATAACCGGGGTGTATGCCCAGCTTAACTTCGGGTAATCCCACCCGAGTTGATTTGTTGTCGCACATAATACGATAGGTACAGGCGAGTGCGAGTTCCATTCCTCCGCCCAGACAGAAACCATTAATCATCGCAACCGTCGTGCAGGGCAGGCTTTCTATTTTATTCATGATCTCGTGACCACGCGACAGCATGTCAATGGCCTGCTCATGGGTATTGATTTCAGTGAATTCATTAATATCAGCGCCAGCAATAAAACCGTTGCTCTTGTCACTAACGAAGACGATTCCGGCGGGCAGTGACTGAGCCTGTTCATCTATGATCTGGTTAAGTTCGTCGAGTACATCGGAGCGCAGGATATTGGTACTGGAATCGGCAACGTCCAGGTGCAGCCAGCAGATATCGTCATTATCTTTTTCTATGTGCCAGTTTTTATATGACATTTTATTCTCCCTCACGCTCAATCATCATTGCACCACCCTGACCACCACCAATACATAAACTTGCAATACCGCGAACTGCTTTATTGCGCTTAAGTGTGTTTGCAAGGTGTAGTACTATGCGTGCTCCACTGGCACCTACTGGATGGCCAAGACTAATGCCGCCACCATCAACATTCAGTTGTTCATGAGGGATTTCACCGATAGCATCCTTGAGGCCAAGTTCGGTCTTGCAGTACTCCCTGCTTTTCCACGCCTCAAGACAGCCCAGTACCTGGCCAGCAAAAGCTTCATTGATTTCCCAGTAATCAACATCGGCAATTGCCAGTTTGTTTCGTTTTATTATGGGCGCCATTGCGTGTGCGGGGCCAAGTCCCATCTGGCTAGGGTTTAAGCCCGCCCACTCAGAGTCTTTAATTTTTGCCAGTACTGGTAGATTATGTTTTTTCACTGCCTTGTCGGATGCAAGTAGTAGCATCGCAGCACCGTCAGTTATCTGTGCGCTATTACCGGGTGTCACCATGCCATAGGTTCGATCAAAATAAGGTTTGAGTTTGGCAAGGTTATCCATCGATGAATCACGACGAATACCATCATCAAACTCGAAGTAGCCACCAGCATTATCATAGATGGCTTCAATTTCATGCATAAAGCCACTGTCGGTGGCTTCCGCAAGGCGTTGATGACTGGCGACTGCAAATTCATCCATCTGTTCTCGTGTGATGCCGAAACGATAGGCAATTTCCTCCGTTGTCTGGCCCATGGAAAGACCCACAATTGGATCATTTAATCCACGGACCAGGGCAATCACCGGTTTTAAATGAGCGGGACGTAGTTTGCTAAAAGCAGCTGCTTTCTGGCCAAAGGTTTTTGCACTCATTAACAGGCTTAGCCAGTTAACCATAAGGTCATTATATAAAATCGGTGCGCGGCTCATGGATTCAGTTCCGCCCGCAAGAACCAGATCAGACTGTCCAGACTTGATATTACGATAGGCGCTGTCCAGGGCCTGAAGGCCGGAGGCGCAATTACGTTGTACTGTCCAGGCAGGTACACTCTGTGGAATGCCAAGTCTAAGCGCGATTACACGCGCAATATTGGCTTCATCTGCTCCAGGCATCACGCAACCAACGATCACTTCATCCAGCGCCGCAAGATCAACTTCATGACTGAGGAGTAGTGGGCGAGCAGCAGCGACGGCAAGATCGGACGCAAGAAATGGCCCGGGCTTTCCGCGCGCCTTCAAGAAAGGCGTGCGTTTACCGTCGACGATATACACTTCGCGTTTAGTACTCATTTAAGCTCCCATCCTTTATGGCTAAATTCATCGACGCGTGTCGCATTTAATGTGGCCTTATGTGCAGAAATTATTTTCTCCGCTTCAGATTTGTCAATGATGTTCTGTTTAATGGCTTCTTCAACGGCCGAGACATAATCGCGTGTGTTGATCAGGCCGATTCGAATCGCGTCTTTCAGTTTGCGTTCGGCATCTTCCGCTTCGAGGACTTTTTTCAGTGCGTACTCGAGTCTACCCATACCGTCTTTTTCATCTTCCGTAATATAGATGCCGCTAGTTAAACGGTCTCTACTTGAGGAAGGTTTAAGTAACATCCTGGCAACCTTATGTCCAAGTTTGTCACTGGCGCCGCCGTAGGGTTTGGTTAAGGGGAATATAACCATAGTCAGTATGCCGCCTACAACTGGAATCGGGAAATTACGCAAGACTGATTTCATGGCTTCCTGGGTGTTATACAGGCAGTCTTCACAGGCCCACTGGAGCAGTGGTAAATCATCCTGTTTATTGCCTTCATCTTCATAATGTTTTAGTACCGCTGTCATCAGGTACATATTCGATAATGCATCAGCCAGCCGACCGGAAAGTTTTTCCTTGCGTTTTAGTGAGCCACCAAGAATAAGTACACAGGCATCAGCGAGCAGGGCAAATGCAGCACTCATACGAGTTAGTTGCTGGTAATAACGTCTTACCTTGCCCTTGCCAGGAGCGGGTGCGAAGCGAGCACCGCTTAATCCAAACCAGAGTGAGCGGAAGAAGTTGCTGATAATGAAACCGATGTGTCCAAACAGCGCTTCATCAAACAGGTTAAGTGAAATTTCCCTGTCAGGATTATTCACCGCTTCCACTTCACGTAACAGGTAAGGATGTGCTCGCAGAGCTCCCTGGCCAAATACGATCATGCTTCGTGTGAGGATGTTAGCGCCTTCAACTGTAATGCTAATCGGTATTCCCTGATAGGTACGACCCAGGAAATTTCCGGGGCCCATACAGATGGCATGCCCGCCATGTATATCCATTGCATGATTAACAATAATACGCATACGCTCTGTCATCTGGTATTTAACAATACCTGAAATGACTGACGGGCTTTCACCGGTATCAAGGCCCATCAGGGTTAGCTGACGCGCAGCATTCATAATATATGCATTGCCGGCAATCACAGCCAGAGGTTCTTCTACGCCTTCAAAATAACCCACAGGAATTTTGAACTGTTTGCGTATGCGTGCATAAGCACCTGTATAGCGTGAAACATATTTGCCTGCGCCGGTACTCAGTGCAGGTAGTGAAATTGAGCGGCCATCTGAGAGACAGTTCATCAGCATGGTCCAGCCCTTACCAACATAATCTTTGCCGCCGATAACCCAGTCCAGTGGAATAAACACATCCTTGCCACGATTGGGACCGTTCATAAACATATGGTTGGCAGTGAAGTGACGGTTACCGATGTCGATACCTTTTGTATCGGTTTTAATCAGAGCCAGTGTAATACCGAGATCGGTTTCTTCACCCAGCAGGTGATCGGGGTCGTAGAGTTTGAAAGCAAGCCCAAGTACGGTTGCAACCGGGCCGAGTGTTATGTAACGTTTTTCCCAGTTAAGGCGAATACCCAGTACATCATCCTTACCATCAAAACTGCCCTTACACACAATGCCGTTGTCTGGCATGGCAACAGCATCACTGCCATTTTCCGGACCCGTTAATCCAAAGCAGGGAATCTCTTCGCCGGTGGCCAGGCGAGGCAGGTAATAGTCTTTCTGTTCTTCGGTGCCATAGTGCATTAACAGTTCACCCGGGCCGAGCGAGTTTGGCACCATTACGGTTACCGCTGCGGTAATACTGCGGCCGGCAACTTTCATAACCACACTGGAGTGACCTAGCGCAGAGAACTCAAGCCCACCGTATGATTTGGGAATGATCATCGCAAAAAACTTGTGCTTCTTTAAAAACTCCCAGACTTCAACGGGCAAGTCGTGCTCATGCTGGGTAATCTGCCAGTCATCGAGCATGGCACAGAGTTCTTCAACGGGACCATCAATGAATGCCTGTTCTTCATCGGAAAGTTTGCTGGGGGGTAAATCACGAATTTTTGCGTAGTCGGGTTTACCGCTGAAGAGATCGGTTTCCCACCAGGTTTTTCCTGCATCCAGTGCTTCCTGTTCAGTCTTTGAAATGCTGGGCATAGCATTGCGCATAAATTCCAGCAGTGGTTCGGAAATATATTTCTGCCTGATATTGGGTAGATTAAGCGGGACAACCACGGCAAGAAACAGTGCCCAGAGTATAAACAGTGTCGCGAGGCCGGCAATACCAGTGAAAGTAAACAGCAAAAGTGCAGCGCCAAGTATGCTATTCCATACGACCATCGGAAGTCGCAGGTATGCAGAAGTGCCAATTACAATTATAAAAATCAATAGCCAGGTTAACATGTTATTCTCCTAAAATTATCCGGGCAGTGCTAGGCAAGGTTGTTTTTTGCTGTTGATAAATCAACTTCTTTATCCGTATCATCGTTGAGTTTTACCTCGACAGTGCTTTTCAGTTTGTCGGGTATGGGCATCAATAAATCACGTTCATCATTTAATTCTATGCCATCTTTTCCCCATGGCATTTTTCTATATATGGCAAGTTCATCGAAATCCAGTATAGGGTATTTAATGACATCAAAATATGGGGAATAGTCGAAATCTTTTGGTGTAATTAAACGTGTATTGCGTTTGTACAAAATTAGCTGACCATCTTCATTGCGATGCAGTACAGGCAGTATTGGATAATGTACCGATGCAAACGCTTCAGCTAGCATGGTAGAACAAACGGTATGGGTAGGTGTGCCTGCATTGTGTTCGAACAGGCTGGAACGCCAGCGTCTCGGTAACAATGCATATGGAAATAGAAAACGTGCGAGATCGAGTATCTGGCGAACATTGTAGTAACTGCCCAGTCGATTGATTGCATAGGCGATAACTTTCTGTGAATCGGTACGGGTAATACTGGTTGGTCGGCAGATTCGAAGGTGATCGTCGCGGTACTTGGAAATATTATCAACAATAGTACCTTCACCCAGCTGTGATTCAATAATGAGCTGGTCATCCGGTTCACCCTGGTAAAATTTCTGGATATAGTCACGTAAC
>JBFHVK010000087.1:0-10109 GCA_041589615.1 Gammaproteobacteria bacterium
CTGAATCAATTAATTCTATATCTGTAACTGTCCACAAAATAAAAACGAGAAGGGCCGTTAGAAATACAGAATTTTTATTACTTTTTAAGGAAACTTCCAGATGTCTAACTCAGCAAAAGACCAGGATTGCGGTAAATACGCGTATGCCATCACACAAACCGGCTTCAAGGGCGGAATGATTATTGATGACAATGGCGACATGATCCAGATCACTGAAACTCATATCAAAAACGCGATTAATCAGGTACATGAAGCCTGGGATGCTAATCGTGAAACTAAACAGTCTATCCTGCGTTAAGCAAACAGACTGTTAGTAAGAATTCACCTCCCCGTGAATACTGAAAGGCCTGCACAGAAATGAGCAGGCCTTTTTATTGCCCGAAGAGTGGCAGGCAAACCTGTTTTTTCAGCCTGTGATACGACCTTCTACACGATGCCTGGCCTTTATGAACTCCTTATGAGGCACATATATCAGGTCTGCAATTTTTCTCACCATATGCTCTTCATACTTATCAAGCACATTATCGGCGAACGCAACTTCCCACAACGATTCTATGAGTTTAATTTTCTGCGCCTGAGAATAATGCTCGGCAATTAAGCGAGTAAACTGATGATAATCCGTTGATTCATGTTTTTCTGCTTCTGCTAGCGCATAAAGCTCATCCGTTTCCGACTCAGACAACCCTAGCTCGGTAGTCAGGTGCTGTTTTACACTTTCCACTTCAGCTTCATGTGTCTCATCATCCTGCAACGTCATTTCGATTAACAGGGCCGCCACAGCCATATTAAGCTGGTGCTCACTCGCCTGCGCTCTGCCATCTTCAAGCATGAAATTGTTTTTAAAAAATGTCTGAATTTTTTTAAGCATGTATATAGTCTATGACAAAATTTATCCGTAATACACACGTAATTAGCGGGCATAAATCTAAACCGATCATGACATAAAGAAACACCTGCATGTATATGAGAAATAACTGCTACTGAATTATGCCTGTGCTGTTTTGATTAAAGAAATAAAATATTTGAAAATTCTTACACAGAAGGAATTTTCAGAGAATATTTATACTAGATATCCAGCTGACATCACAACCCTGTGATACCAGCTGAATTTAACTAACCAAAAACTTTCTGTTTTACATTGACCCAGGTCTGCTCACCAAATACACATTTTATAACTAGTGGCAATGCACAGGAACCTACTGATAATAAACTGTCATGGAAGCGTTTCAGATCGAAATCCGCTTTCTTCGATTCCTCTTCCCTTAATGCTTTAATTAACGCCCAGCCTGTTGCGTAACCCATAGGCACAGTGGGTGACTGTGTATACCAGTTAAGATCTGCCCTTGCCTGGTCAATTGAAAAACCAAGTTCATTACACATGCGTTGCGCGGCTTCTTCTACATCTAAGCCTCTTGTGTGCAACTCAACATCGAGCATCACGCGTAACGCACGCCATAGACGATCACGCAGCATAATAAATTCATGCTCCGGCTTATCGAGGAAACCCTGTTCCTGCATCATATCTTCACAATACAGCGCCCAGCCTTCATACAAAGTTGCTGACGCATTTAACATACGAGGCAGACTGTTCTGTGGATTCTGATTAGCGATGGAAAATTGCAGATGATGTCCCGGGAAAGCTTCATGCACACAGGTTAGATCGATAGACGTCCAGTTATGCTCCAGTAAATGACCTTCCGAGCGAACAGGTGTCACATAGTAATAACCTCTTTGTTGAGGATCTTTATAAGATGGCTCTTCATAGGCGGCAAATGGAATTTCATGACGTAAAAATACTGGTGTTTCTACAACCTTCAGGGATTGTGTTTCTGGCATGCTAACGAGAGAATTTTCCACAACGAAGTCATATGCTGCCTTCATACGTGTACGATACGTATTCAGGAGCTGGTTGTTATCATTCCCTGGATGCTGTTCACGAATACGAGCAAGCTGCTCATTGACATCATCCGAGCCAGGTAATGACAGGCAAAGCTCCTGCAGCTGCTGTCGGGTTTCTGCAAATAATGCCGAGCCAAAGTTATGCAACTGATCAGCATCTATATCCAGGCAGTGCCAGTCATTTAACAGCGTATCAAAATGGGTCTTGCCACAGGCATAAGTGCCCTGTGCATGTGGCAGGATTTCATTACGCAAAAACTTTTCAAAATCCTCCATCGCATGCATAGCGTCATCACAAACAGGCTGCAGCCTCGCAGGATTCTGAAACTGTTGAGTAACAACCGGATTACGCAATAAATCCCTGAAATACTCCGCACCCGAACTGGCACCCTGTATCGCATCCTCAACCCAGCTTGCTGGTATCTGTTTAGCTCCCTGCTGCAGATAATTTCTGGCACTTCTTAAATATTCCGGTATTGCCTGTAGTCGGTGCTTGAGTGCCTGATGCATATTCTCCACTGGACGTATGACAAGCTGGTGAATAGCTTCCAGCGGCAGGTACTTCTGCGGCCTTAAATAACGCCAGTCCCGTTCCAGTAAATCATGCAACTCAATACTTGCTGCATTGTATAGAATACTGCAGTCCAGTTGTGATGCCTTTGATAGGTCAGAGTAATTTATCTCATCGAGTGCCGAGACTATTTTCTTGTTAAGTGAAATCAACGCTCCGATTTCTTCTTCACTGAATGGCGTCAGGTATTCTTCATATCCAGACACACCCACATGAACCGCCTGTTCGGGATGATAACGAAACCAGGCACTGTAATACTGCTCGAGAAGACCATTGAAGGTCTCCTCTGTTGGATTATTTGACATTATTAATATTCTTAACTGCTTCGGTTATTCTTCGATGATCTCAAAATCGTGAGTCACAATGGCGGTTGCGGCAAGCATAATGGACACAGAACAGTACTTTTCAGCCGTCAGGTGAATAGCCTTTTCTACCTGCTTCTCACTTAATCCCTTACCCTTGACGATATAGTGCACATGTATTTTTGTAAACACTTTCGGCACCTCATCAGCACGCTCCGCAGAAAGCTCGACAATACAGTCTTCGACTGGCTGGCGGGCCTTTTTAAGGATCATCACCACGTCAAAAGCAGTACAGCCACCCATGCCAATAAGCACCATTTCCATGGGTCTGGCTGCCAGATTACGGCCTCCTGCATCTGGTGATCCATCCATTACGACTGAGTGACCACTGCCGGATTCACCCACAAATGACATATTATCTAACCATTTCACCCTGGCTTTCATACATTTCACCTAAAAATAACTTGCTGAATATTTTAAAATTTGCGTTAATTAACTAAATAACATCTGGGCTACTGATAAAATTGACTATAATTTAGCTGGATAAGCAAGAAACGGAACCTATGAGCCTGTTACCCAAAATTGACAATTCAAACCCTTCACTAGAGCTATTTTTGAATCATTGCCACCGTAAGACGTATCCGGCAAAGAAAAATATCATTCATGAAGGCGACGAACCCCATAGCCTGTACTATATCATCAAGGGCTCGGTTAGCGTACAGACCGAGAACGATGAAGGTGCAGAAATTATTCTTGCCTACCTGAATAGCGGTGACTTTTTTGGTGAAGCCGGGCTATTTAAGGATGATCTTGACCGAAGCGCTATGATAGTTGCTAAAAGCGCATGTGAAATCGCCGAGATTTCCTATGTTCAATTCCGCAAGCTGGTTAAAGAAGACCCAGAAATCCTCTTTATGCTTTCTGGCCAGATATTTGATCGCCTGATCAAGACCAGCCAGAAAGTTCGTGACCTGATCTTCCTCGATGTATCAGGAAGAATTGCCCGCACACTTCTGGAACTCAGCAAACAACCAGATGCCATGACACACCCCGAAGGCATGCAGATAAAAATCACTCGCCAGGATATCGCTAAAATTGTTGGCTGCTCACGTGAGATGGCTGGCAGGGTGCTCAAGGAACTGGAAGAAGATGGGCTTATTAGCGCACATGGTAAAACCATCGTGGTTCATGACGCTCGATAAAGTCACAATCAACCACCCTGTAATTAAAAAGGCAGTGACTTTTTAATCACTGCCTTTTTAATTTGCCTGAAGAAAACTCAGGCAAATAACTCAGCTAGTTTTTCTCCAGGCTCATCGGCCCGCATAAATGCCTCGCCAACGAGAAATGCATTCACATTATTATCACGCATCAGCTTTACATCCGCTGAAGTATGTATTCCACTTTCAGTAACCAGGATTCTATCCTGCGGCAACATATCGAGCATATCCAGTGTAGTCTGGAGGCTAACATCAAACGTACGCAGGCTCCTGTTATTTACCCCAATCAGTTTTGCACCACTTTGTATTGCACGCTCCATCTCTTCCCGATCATGCACCTCCATCAGCACATCCATATCCAGATGATGCGCAAGACCGAGCAATTCATTTAGCATGGCATCACCCAGCGCAGAGACAATCAACAGAATACAATCAGCATTCATAGCACGAGCTTCATAAACCTGATAGGGATCAATAATAAAATCTTTACGAATAACCGGAAGACTAACCGACTCCCTGGCCTGCATTAGATATTCAGGGGAACCCTGGAAAAAATCCCGGTCAGTCAGAATAGACAGACAGGCTGCACCACCCTTTTCATAACTTTTTGCAATATCTACTGGAACAAAATTTTCACGAATAACACCTTTGCTAGGTGATGCCTTTTTAATTTCCGCAATAACACCAGGCTTGCCATCAGTAATTTTATTTTCAATTGCATGAATAAATCCACGCACCGGCGATGCCGTTTCTGCACGCTTACTCAAGTCCTGCAAAGATTCATTTTCTGCCGCTTCTATTATTTCCTCAGCTTTGCGCTTGAGAATTTTTTGCAAAATATCCGGTGGATTACTCATAATATGTCTTTAAAACTTATTTGTATATTCAACCAGTGCCTGGAATTTTGACCTGGCACTACCATCAGCAATCACCGAAACTGCTTTTTCAACACCAGCCTGTAACGAATCCGTGAGGCCTGAAACATAAATAGCTGCACCCGCATTCAAACAGACAATATCTTTTGCAGGTCCATCTGTATTATCCAGAACGGCCTTGATAATATTCAGGCTTGCAGTTGAATCCTCTGCTTTAATAGACGATAACTCGGCCTTATTCATACCGAAATCTTCCGGCTGGATACTATAGGTTTTTATTTCACCATCTTTAAGTTCAGCCACGGAAGTTGCGCTGCTAATACTTATTTCATCCATACCATCATCTGCATGCACAATCATTACATGGCGACTTCCCAGTTGCTTTAGCACTTCAGCCAATGGCACCAGCCAGTCTTTGCTGAATACACCAATAACCTGGTTAGGCGCTCCTGCTGGATTTGTCAGTGGCCCCAGTACATTAAATATGGTGCGCACACCCATTTCTTTTCTTGGGCCAATAGCATGTTTCATTGCCCCATGATGTTTGATTGCAAACAGAAAACCTGCTCCTACATTTTCAATACACTCGGCAACCTGCTCAGGTGTAATATCCAGATTTACCCCGGCGGTTTCCAGCACATCTGCACTACCTGATTTACTCGATACAGAACGATTACCGTGCTTGGCAACATGCGCACCAGCCGCAGCAGTTACAAAAACTGAGGCCGTAGAAATATTAAAGCTTCCTGAGGCATCTCCGCCTGTACCACATGTGTCTACCAGATACTCATCGGGGGCTTTAACTTTTGTAGACAGTTCACGCATCACCGAAGCAGCAGCGGCAACTTCATCAACGGTTTCACCTTTCATGCGCAAGCCAATCAAAAATCCACCTATTTGTGAATCTGTTGCCTTGCCTGTCATAATCAGGTTCATTACTTCTGTCATTTCTTCACGTGACAGGTTTCTGTTTTCAGTTACCGCTTTGATTGCAGATTGCATATCCATAATAAATACCTTTGGTCATTAACCAAATTACATATTTAAAAAGTTTCTGAGTAAGTCATGCCCATGCTGGGTAAGAATGGACTCCGGATGAAACTGAACACCTTCTATAGCATATTCTTTATGACGCACACCCATAATTTCATCCATACTACCATCTGCATTTTCCGTCCACGCGGTTATTTCCAGGCAGTCAGGCAGGCTTGACTTTTCTATCACCAGAGAGTGATAACGTGTTGCCTCATAGGGATCTGGCAAGCCTTTAAAAACACCGGTGTTTTTATGATGAATCATTGATGTTTTGCCATGCATAATTTCCCTGGCATGAATAACCTTGCCGCCAAACACCTGTCCAATACTCTGATGCCCAAGACAGACACCCAGGATGGGTAATTTACCTGCAAAGTGCTCAATAGCCTGCATCGATATACCCGCTTCATTGGGTGTGCAGGGACCAGGTGAAATCATAATTCGTTCAGGATTCAGTTTTTCTATTTCTTCAACACTAATCTGGTCGTTACGGTGGACTTCAACATCCGCACCCAGTTCACCCAGGTATTGCACCAGGTTGTAGGTGAATGAATCATAGTTATCTATCATTATCATCATAACGACGTATTCTCGACTTTGATTTGCAATTTCTGCAGCATTTCCTGTGTCTGCCTCAGTTCTTTTAACAGCTCATCTTTACTGGTGGGCTGTCGTAATTCTTCCAGCCGTTCCTGCTTGGCTTCTTCAAGATTATTTAATACGACCGCTATAAACAGGTTGATAATAACAAAGGTACCCACCACCACAAAGCTGACAAAATATATCCAGCTCAGATAGTGCATTTCCATTGCCGTATACATAACATCCGTCCAGTCTTCCAGCGTAACCACACGGAACAGGGTCAGTAACGACATACCAAGGCTTCCCCATAGCTGCGGATCATGTTCATGAAACAGGTGAAATCCTGCAACGGCATAAATATAGAATATCACTGCCATCAACAGCACCACATGCATCATGCCTGGTAAAGAACGCACCAGAGTTGTAACAATCAGTCGAAGCTCCGGGATAGTAGAAATTAACCTCATAACCCTCAACAATCGAGCGAGTCGCGCAATCATCGCGAACTCGCCGGTACTGGGCACAAGAGATAATACGACTACGCTAAAATCAAACAGGTTCCAGCCCGATGAAAAATAAAGACTCACCCTGGGCGCAACCGCAATAATCTTCATTGCTGCTTCAATAATGAAGACCAGCAAGATCAGGTCACTTAAACGTTCCATCCATAGACCGTATTCAGCTAGCATATAGCTGGATGTTTCCAGACCCAGGATGACACCATTTAAAAGAATCAAACCAATAATCAGCTTTTCAAAATAGGCATGATTAACAGTTTTTTCGCAAAAGGCTTTCATTAAATACGACTCCAAAAAGCATTTTTGCCGACAGGCAACTCAGAATTAATAAATGATGTTAACCATCCAGGCCAGCTTCAGCCATAGCGACAGCACGGAATACTGCACGCCCCTTGTTCATGGTTTCAGCCCATTCATTATCCGGTACCGAATCATAAACAATGCCGGCACCCGCCTGGATGTGTAGTGTTTTGTCCTTTATGACAGCTGTACGAATTGCAATCGCGGTATCCATATTACCATTCCATGAGAGATAGCCGACTGCCCCGGAATAAATACCCCGCTTAACCGGTTCCAGCTCATCGATAATTTCCATCGCCCGAATTTTCGGTGCACCACTCACGGTGCCAGCCGGGAATGTTGCACGCAAGACATCCATAGCAGACATATCTTTATTCAGCTTACCGGTAACATTAGAAACAATATGCATTACATGCGAGTAACGTTCTATGATCATTTTATCGGTTAGCTCTACGCTACCAATCTGGCTCACTCGCCCTGCATCATTTCGTCCCAGGTCAATAAGCATTAAATGCTCTGCCAGCTCCTTTGGATCTGCTAACAGCTCATTTTCCAGCGCAAGATCTTCTGCCTCATTGGCACCTCGTGGACGTGTTCCAGCTATCGGCCTTACCGTCACCTGCTCATCTTCAAGACGCACCAGTATTTCTGGCGAAGAACCTACTACATGATGATCCTGCAGATTTAAATAGTACATATATGGAGAAGGATTGAGACTACGTAATGAGCGATATAGATCCAGCGGCTGCGCACCAAAGGGTATAGACATGCGTTGCGACAACACCACCTGCATCACATCGCCATCGACAATATACTGCTTGGCCCTTGCAACCGCCTGTTTGAAACCGTCTTCTGTAAAGCCGGAGACAAAATCTTCTTCTTTAACCTTCACACTTTTGGCTGACGGCTGGTAAGTCGGCACATTCTGACGCAACTGCTGCTCAAGCTGAGTCAGTCTTTCCTGACCTTTTTCATAGGCATCTGTTTCAGACGGATTTGCCATAACAATAAAGTACAGCTTGCCGCTCAGGTTATCGAACACCACAACTTCTTCAGATAGCATTAACAGGATGTCCGGTGTCTGCAGGGCATCCGGTTTACTTACCTGCGCAAGCTTCGGCTCAATATAACGGATGGTGTCATAACCAAAGTAACCAACCAGCCCACCCATAAAGCGTGGTAGACCTTCCAGATCTGGAACATTGAACTGCTGTTGATAATCTTCAATCCAGGCAAGAGGATCTTCCACCTCAAAGCTTTCAAGCTCGGAAGCTCCGCTTTCAATAATAATCTGTTTTGCAAAAACCTTGATACGCTTTTCGCAGGGAAGGCCAATTATTGAATAACGCCCCCATTTTTCACCACCATGGACAGATTCGAACAGATAGGAATAAGGCGCATTAGCCAGCTTGAGGTAAGCACTTAAAGGAGTATCCAGATCCGCCAGCACTTCATGCACTAACGGTATATGGCTATAATTCTGTTTTGCCAGATCGGCAAAGTCTTGTTTCGATATTTTCAGAGATGTCATCTTTATATTTCCCAGACAGGTTTAAACACACACAGACTTACAACAACAGTAATTTTTACCATCGCCAGTGTGTAAATAAACGCATGTCAGTCTGTCTGGAAAATTTCATAACATTCTATTCTTTATATTTTATGACCAGTCTATCAGGGTTTTGATCTCGGCCATGGAGTCAATCACTGCATCCGGATTATAATCACGAATATCTTCGCCATGATTATATCCATAACTCATACAGATGATATTGAAATTCGCGGCACGAGCCGCTTTCACATCACTCATTGAATCACCCAGCATCAGCGAATTCCCTGGCTCGACACCCAGTTCACGCGCCGCATGTAATAGCGGCTCGGGATCCGGCTTTTTCTTCTGCAGAGTATCACCGCAAATGATGATTTCAAAGTCATCTTTAACACCCAGCTTCTGCAGAATAGGCAATGTAAACTGGGCGTTTTTATTGGTGACGCAGCCTATTCTCACACCGCTTGTCTTTAGAAAGTCCAGTGCCTCACGTACACCGTCATACAGACAGCTGCGTTCACAGACATTTTTGTCATACAGATCAAGAAAAATCGGATAGGCTTTTTCAAACAGCTCATCATCAGGCTCGCCATCCAGCTGCCCTATCAGTGCACGACGGGTCAGGCGCTCGACGCCATTACCCACCCAGTTACGCACTTTTGTTTCACCATGCACCGGCATACCCAGCTGCTTCATCATCTCATCAACGCAGTAGGCCAGGTCAGGCACACTATCAACTAGAGTGCCATCGACATCGATCAGCACCATTTCGGGTTTTTTCAACATACTTTCTTCAACCAGGGGAGCAGCCCCTGGACACAGTTAAGTTCAGGGGACTAACCATTAATCTAAATGCTAAACCTTGGCCTTGGAAAGCTCATCGCGCATCTTGCCTACAACCGTATCATAGACATTTGCATCCGCATCGTTCTTCGCGCCAAAAATAGCAGAACCAGCGACAAACGTATCGGCACCCGCTTCAGCGATTTCACGAATATTATCGACTTTCACACCACCGTCTATCTCAAGGCGAATGTCGTAACCAGATTCATCTATCAGCTTGCGCGCTTCACGCAGCTTATCCAGTGTTGCAGGAATAAATGACTGACCACCAAAACCGGGGTTAACCGACATCAGCAGGATCATATCTACCTTATCCATCACATATTTCAGACAGTCCAGTGGTGTTGCCGGATTAAAAACCAGGCCAGACTTACAGCCCAGCTCACGGATCATCTGCAGGCTGCGATCGATATGC
>JBFHVK010000088.1:0-9898 GCA_041589615.1 Gammaproteobacteria bacterium
ATTAATTCTTCAGCAACAGCAAGCGCTGGATAAACATGCCCTCCAGTACCTCCTGCCATTATCATCACTGGCCGCGTTATATCACTCATGCAGCCTCCTTGATCAGATCTTTAACACTTTTCTGTCGCTTTATCTTCGACCTGGATGAACCCGGCTTGCGTGATACCGATCGTTTGGGCATCGCCTGGCCATTCGAACATTCATAGGCTATTCGCAGCAACAAACCTATCGATGCGCTAACCACAATCAGGCTACTTCCTCCATAACTCATCAACGGTAGTGTTAGACCTTTAGTTGGCAAAACACCCATGTTTACACCAATATTGATAAACGCCTGAAGACCAATCCACACACCAATCCCATATGACAGATATGATGCAAACTGGTTACCACATGACTCAGCTTTACGTGCAATCATAAATGCCTTGAACACTAGTGCAGTAAACAGTGCAATGACAACAATCACACCAACAAGACCTAGCTCTTCCGCTAACACTGCAAATACAAAATCCGTATGCGCTTCGGGAAGATAAAAAAGCTTTTGCACGCTTCCGCCTAGACCTGTACCTGTCCAGCCACCTGAACCAATTGCAATTAATGACTGTGTTAACTGAAACCCTGTATCAAATGGGTCTGCCCATGGGTTTACAAATGCTGTCAGCCTTTCCATACGATATGGAGAAGAAATCACAAGTAATGTAGCTGCAGATGCAAACAGTGATAATACCGTGGCAAACTGTATAAACCTTACACCTGCCAGAAATGTCATTGTCAGCACTGTTGACATAATCACTACAGATGCACCAAAGTCCGGCTCAAGCATTAAAAACATACAGACCAGCCCTACCATCAGCATCGGTTTAATGAAACCCCACAAACTGTTGCGCACTTCTTCACCATGACGTACTAGATATCCTGCAACATACACCATTAGAAAAAGCTTCACTATTTCCGATACCTGTAAATTCAACAACCCAACGGGTATCCATCGTGTTGATCCATTTACTGTTTTACCGACACCCGGTATTAGCACCAGAATTACCAGTGCAAAAGAGATAGCAAGTAACAGCATGCCTGCTTTCTCCCAGTACACTAGCCTGATTTTAAATATCACCATAGCCACAGCTACACCTATTGCCGTTGCAATTAATTGGCGGTAGAGATAATAAAACGGTGTAGACGATCTACTATCTGCAATACTGATTGATGCTGATGCAACCATCACGAGCCCGATAACAAGCAGGCTCAAAACAAGCAAAATCAACGTACCATCAAGACCTTCCAGCATTACAGGCCGGTCATTTTTTTGCCTTAATACAGGCTGTGTTTGCTGAAATAGAACCCCGAGATTCATATCAGTGCATTAACCTCACTTGTAAACACATCACCTCTATGCTCATAACCATTAAACATATCGAAACTTGCACAGGCAGGAGATAACAACACTGTATCTCCCGGATGCGCGAGGTCAGCAGCTATATTTACTGCATCATGCATATCTTTGGCATAAAATGAAGGTATTACACCTTCGAGTGCCTGCTCTATAACTGGCGCATCTTTTCCAATCAGCACGAATGTTCTAACTTTATTTTTCGACACACTTAACAAGGGTGAAAAGTCCTGCTCTTTTGCTATACCACCTGCAATAAGAATAATTTTATTCTGTACCTGCAAGCCGTTTATTGCAGCTATCGTAGCGCCTACATTTGTACCCTTAGAATCATTAACCCAGCTAACACCATCGATATCTGCCACCCACTGTGCGCGATGTGACAACCCGGAAAATCGTGTGAGTGCTATCAACATATCTGCAAGCGGCAAATTAGCTGCTTCACCCAATGCAAGTGCAGCTAAAGCATTAGCCATATTGTGCTTACCTTTTAACTTCAGCGCCTTCTCTGCTATTAACTTCCTGCCTCCCTTGCATAACCAGGTTTCATTTTCAAATATTCTCAGGCCGAAATCACCATGAGCAGGCTCCCTCAGTGTAAAGTGACTGACAAACTTGTGCCCTGTTTTCATTGAGCTAACCAGTTCATCATCGCGATTAATCACAGCAACTTTGCAGTTTGTATATACGTTTCTTTTGGCCTCAATGTATTCTTCATATGAATCATATCTATCCATATGATCTGGAGAAATATTCAGTACTGCGGCTGCAACAGGCTTAAGACTTTTGACGCTTTCCAGCTGGAAACTGGATAGCTCCAGAATATATAACTCTGCATCCTCATTTAATAGCTGCAACACCGGCACTCCAATATTTCCACCGACAACTGCATTCACACCCGCTGATTTTGCCATCTCACCTAACAGGCTTATTACCGTACTTTTACCATTGGAACCTGTAACCGCAATAACTGGTGCATTTACCTGCTGCGCAAAGAGCTCCACATCACCTACGACATCTACACCCTGTTCAATCGCGTGACGTATTGCACTCTCTTTAAGAGACACACCCGGACTGACGACTATTTGACTAGCCCCCAGAAATACAGCTTCATCAAATTCACCCAGATAAATATTCACATCGGGATAATCCTGCTGTAACTTCTCCAGACCGGGTGGATTCTGTCGACTATCTACCACTACGATATTGTTATATTTTTGAGACAAATATTGAACAACAGACAGACCCGTCATGCCTAAACCGACAACAAGTATATACTCCGACTTTTCACTATCATTTGTAATCATTGCTGTTACCAGTGCAGCTACCGATATGTTCGATAATGTATCTGCTGTTACATCCATTATGTTATCTAAGCCTTTACCTTTTCTATCTAACTTTCAGCGAAGCTAGCCCAACAAGCACAAGAACTACAGTAATTATCCAGAACCTTACAATCACTCTTGGTTCGGGCCAGCCTTTTAATTCAAAATGATGATGCAATGGCGCCATTCTAAATATTCGTCTTCCCGTTAATTTGAAGGACGCCACCTGCAAAATCACAGATACCGTTTCCATCACAAACACGCCACCCATGATCAATAACACAAGTTCCTGTCGCACAAGTACAGCAACAACACCGAGTGCTGCACCTAATGCTAATGCGCCAACATCGCCCATAAAAACCTGTGCAGGATAGGTGTTAAACCATAGGAAACCCAGCCCAGCACCAACCAGTGCGCCACAGAAAACAACTAATTCACCCACCCCACTGACATATGGAATTGCCAGGTAGTTTGCGAAATTTACATGACCTGTCACATAGGCAAATACGCCTAATGCACCTGCCACCATAACGGTGGGTAAAATTGCCAGACCATCAAGACCATCTGTTAAATTAACTGAATTACTGCTACCAACAATTACAAAATAGGCCAGTACGACAAAGCCCATTCCAAGGGGAATCATTGCATCTTTGATAAATGGAATAATTAATGTTGTTTCTATTGGCTGAACAGCTGTATTGTAAATAAACAATGCCGCACCCAGCCCAAACACTGTTTGCCAGAAATATTTAGCTTTCGCCGACAATCCCTTACTATTACCGCCTCTCAATTTCTTAAAATCATCAACAAAACCAATACCGCCAAATAGCAGCGTTACCACAAGCGCTATCATTACCTGTCGATTTTCAAGATCCATCCATAGCAGTGTACTAATAGCGACGGCTACTAATATTAATGACCCTCCCATCGTTGGAGTTCCTGCTTTAGATAGATGTGCCTGGGGGCCATCATCTCGAATATTCTGTCCAATTTTGTACATCGTAAGTTTACGAATCATTGATGGGCCAATTATCAGTGACAACACAAGAGCAGTCAGCGTCCCTAGAATGGCTCTTAATGTAAGATAACGAAAAACATTAAAACCACTTTCAAACTGTGTCAGGTAATCTGCAAGCCAGAGCAGCATCAGCCAGCCCCCTCTATCAGGGATTCCACAACCTCTTCCATTTTCATGAAGCGTGAACCCTTTACTAAAATTCCCAGCTCTTCCGGCTGATTCTCTTTTATGTATTTAATTAACGATGCCTTATCCTGAAAAAAGTGCGCATTAGACCCAAATGCTTCCACCGCATGACGACTTGCATCACCCACAGCTAGCAGGCATGTTACTCCACCAACTCTCGCCTTAAGACCCGCGTCAAAATGAAGTCGCCTTTCTTCTTCTCCTAGCTCACCCATATCTCCGAGCACAAGCCAGTGCTCTCCTGGCATATCGATAAGCACATCAATACCAGCCTTTAAAGATGCTGGATTCGCATTGTAGGTATCATCGATAACAGAGAGGCCAGATCCGGCATCATGCACATTAAGACGCCCCTTAACAGGTGAAAACTCATTAAGTGCTGACTGTATTTTCTCGCCAGGAATACTTAAGGAAACTGCAACACTTATTGCCGCCAGCGCATTCATTAAATTATGAATTCCAGGCACCTGTAAGCATATCTCTAGCTTTTCAGGATATGATTCACCAGCCGAAATAGACACAAGCATCATGTTTTTTGAACTATCTTTATGCCATTCACCATATACTTCCGCTGAGCTATCCCTCATCGAGAAGCCAATAATATTTTTCACACCACAAATTGATAACCAGTAATCAGCATAACTGTCATCTTTGTTAATAATCGCAACACCATTCTCATTAAGCCCCTGGTAAATTTCACCCTTTGCTTCTGCCACTCCTTTTATGGAGCCGAAACCATCCAGGTGCGCGGGCCCAGCATTCGTTATTAGCGCCACATCAGGGCGTGTGATTTTTGTGAGGTATGATATTTCACCTGAATGATTAGCTCCCATCTCTATCACTGCAAAATCTTCATTTTTCATTCGCAACAACGTTAATGGCAAACCTATATCGTTATTATAATTACCACTTGTAGCCAGGACATCGCCCTGCTTTTTCAAAATAGCAGCAATCATTTCCTTGACTGTTGTCTTCCCATTACTTCCTGTTACCCCAGCTACCTTCCCCTTGAACAACTGTCGCCACGCAGCCGCAAGCTGTCCTAGTGCTTTCCTGGTATTTTCCACTTTCAAATACGGTAAATCCGTTATAACCGGTCTATCCACAACTGCAGCTACAGCGCCAGCCTGTTTTGCCTGATCGATATATTCATGCCCATCAAAACGATCACCCTGCAACGCTACATATAAGTCTCCAGCTTTCAGGCTACGCGTATCTGTTGAAACAGCAGTGAAATCCACATCCTCACCAGTCATTTCTGCATCAAGAATATCTTTTGCCTGTTGTAACGCCATCATTCCTCTACTCCCAGGCATTGCAATGCAACCTTTTTATCACTAAATGGAATCTTTTTATTTCCTATGAGCTGATACTCTTCATGACCTTTCCCTGCAATCAGCACAAGATCATTTTCAGACGCCATGCTTATAGCATGCCTAATCGCTTTTAATCGATCTGCCTCAACCATCATATTTATCGTATTCGATATACCCTGCTTTATGTCATCTATTATCCGATCAGGATCTTCGTTACGCGGATTATCATTTGTAATTATCACCAGATCAGACAATTCTTCCGCAACTTGCGCCATCAAGGGACGTTTGCCTGCATCCCTGTCTCCCCCACAGCCAAATACACAGATTAATTTCCCATTAATATGTTTTCTAACGCTCATCAATGCCTGCGATAACGCTTCTGGCGTATGTGCATAATCAATAACAACTGATGGCTTCGACTTTATTTTTACCAGTTCCATACGGCCGCGAACAGTATGCAATGACTGCAATCGCATAACAGCATGATTAAAATTCATTCCGCTCTGCATCAGCACACAAAAGCATGCTAGTACATTGTAAATATTGAATTCGCCAATTAATGAAAGTTTGACTTCTGCTACGCCATGCGAACTGTGCAACATAACTGATATACCATTCTCATTCTGCATCACATTATCTACATACACATATAATGCACTTTGCATAACAAGCTCTTTATTCATTCCATACAGCCAGACTTCCCTGCCATGCTGTATTTCCTCATACAGCTCAGCACCAAACTCATCATCAATATTCAATACCGCAGACTTACTATATTCTTCGGAAAAAAGTTTCCTTTTGGCCTGTTTATATGCTTCTAGTGTGCCGTGATAATCAAGATGATCCCTGGATAAATTTGTCAGTACAGCAACATCGAATTTAATGCTCGATACCCTTCCCTGATCAAGCCCATGCGAAGAGACTTCCATAGCCACTGCACTAACACCCTGTTTCTTATATTCTGATAGCATTTCATATATGCTTATTATATCTGGAGTCGTATGCGTGGATTCTTTCTGCGCATCCACAATACCATTACCCAGTGTCCCCACCACCGCTGCCGGAGATGTAACTGAATTCATTGCCTGTGCTATAAAATGGCTCACAGAGGTTTTTCCATCAGTACCAGTAGTACCTATAACAAACATACCCCTGGCAGGATCAGCATAAAATCTTTTAGCAATCTCACCCAGTTTTCTGTGCAAGTTTTTAACTGGTACACACATGACCTTCGTCATCAACCTTGACAGTATCTGCTGACAATACTGGTCATAATCAGCATCACATAAAATTACAACTGCACCACGTTCTATTGCTGCCTCGGCATATGCCAACCCATGATCAAACTGACCTTCCATTGCAACAAATGCGAAGCCTGGCTCAACTTTACGGCTATCAAGTGTCAAACCGTATATTTCAATATCTGGCAGATACGAAGTCACAAACACATCTGAAAGCAATTGCTTTAGTGTTACTGATTCGTGCTGATTACTTATTGCCGCCATCATGCCCGGTTATCCATTTTTTTTAACTGTGCCACTTCTAGATTATCAGGCGGAACATCCATTAGTCGTAACGCACCAGAAATGACTTTCGAAAACACTGGAGCAGCTACCTGCCCACCAAAATAATCACCCTCTCTGGGCTCATTTAGCATCACAACCATTACAAGCCGAGGATCTGTTGCCGGTGCCATACCCGCAAACACTGACAAATACCTATCTTCAGCATATCCACCAGAAATAAATTTATGCACAGTTCCAGTTTTACCCGCAACTCGATAATTTGCTATCGCTGCTTTATTTGCTGTGCCTTCTGGACTGACCACTCGCTCCATCATTTTGCGCACTTTCTTCGCAGTGGCCACAGTCATAATCTGTTCACCTTTAGCCTCTTCATCTTTACGCAAAAAGCTTACTGGATAGATTACGCCGTTAGCTGCTAATACCGCATATGCCCTGGCCAACTGTAATGGCGTAACCGAAAGACTATAACCGAATGACATTGTCGCTCTTTCAAAATCACTCAAATGACCCGTCCTTAAGTTGCCACCACGCTCACCAGGAAAACCACTGCCTGTATCAACTCCAAACCCCAGATCAAGATACATACCTAACTGCTGATCATGCTCCATTGAAAGCGCAACTTTACTTACACCCACATTGCTTGATTTCAGAATAATTTCTTCAAGATTTATTTTTCCGTAATTACGCATATCCTTAATCGTATTACCCTGCACCTGATAGTATCCTGGTGACGTTCGCACATTATCTTTCGGATGCCAGCGACCCGTTTCAAGTGCCGCAGCGATCGTGAATGGTTTCATAGTTGAACCAGGCTCAAACACATCTGTAACCGATCTATTCCGATATACACCCGGCCTTAACTGACTACGGTCATTTGCGTTAAATGAAGGCTGGTTAACCATTGCAAGAACTTCACCCGTTTGAACGTCTAAAACCACTGCAGATCCTGCAATGGCTTTATGTTTCTTAACAGCTGATTTCAGCGATCTATATGCTAGATACTGAATGCGCCGGTCTATACTAAGATAAACCGGCTTTCCCGGTTGCGCCGGCCGAATTCTTTCTACATCATCTACAACCTGCCCCAACCTGTCTCGTATAACTCTTTTTGCGCCAGGCTCACCGCTTAGCCATTCATCATAGGCCAGCTCTAGCCCTTCCTGCCCTTTATCATCTACATTTGCAAATCCAAGCACATGCGATGTCACTTCACCTGCCGGATAATAACGCTTGTATTCTCTTTGCAAATACACACCAGCCATGCCTAGCGCTTTTACTTTTTCACCAATCTCAGGTGAAACCTGCCTCAGCACATAAACAAATTCCCTGTTCGCATTTTTGCTTAACTTGCTCCGCAGGTTATCCGCATCAATACCAAGCACCTTTGCCAACTCAACAATACGAGATAAGTTTTCAGCAATTTCTTTCGGGTTTGCCCACACAGAATCCACAGGCGTACTGATTGCCAGAGGCTCCCCATTTCTGTCATAAATATCACCACGGTGTGCTGTAAGCGGCATCACTCTCATATGACGTGCGTCACCCTGTTGCTTGAAGAAGGTCTGATTAATGACCTGCATATCAAGCGCACGTAAAATCAGACCCGTCACCGCCAGCGCAAACACTGACAGCACAACCATGCGTCTGAATTGATAATGTGGCTTGTTATTCTTGTTCTTCATTGTTTTATATATAAAACTTCATTTGCACTCGGTAATTTCATTTTAAGTTTTGTACGCGCAATCTTTTCGATTCTTCCATGCGAAGACCATGCGCTCTGCTCTAACTGCAGCTTCCCCCACTCAATATTCAACTCATCAATCTGTTTATGTAGAGACTGTAATTCCACAAATAACTTTCTCGTCTGATGCTTGCTATAAATTACACCCAGTGATGTTGCCATGTTTGCAAGCACCATAAGTGCTATAACAGACCACATCAATTTCACAAAACTCTCTCCAGTATCCTCAGAACCGAACTTCTTGCACGCGGGTTCTCAATCAGTTCCTGCTTCCCGGGTTTAACAGCCTTTCCCACTAACTTGAACGGCTGCTGCATATCCTTCGACATAATTGGTATATTTTTCGGAATCTGAGGACCCCGAGACACATCCCTGAAAAAACGCTTAACCATTCTGTCTTCAAGAGAGTGAAAACTGATCACAACCAGCCTGCCATTCAATGCCAGCACTTCCAGTGCCACCTTTAATGCATTCTCCAGTACTTCCAGCTCTCTGTTTATATAAATGCGTATCGCCTGAAAACTTCTTGTCGCCGGATGCTTATGTTTATCTTTTACCGGCGTTGCCTGCTCTATTATCTTTGCAAGCTGCACTGTGTCTTCTATTGGCACTTTCTGCCGTTCTTCAACAATTGCGTGAGCTATTCGCCTGGCGAATTTTTCTTCGCCATACCTCATCAACACTGTAACGAGGTCATACTCTTCCACTTCAGCCAGCCACTCTGCTGCTGACTGTCCCGCATCTGTATTCATGCGCATATCAAGCGGGCCAGGCTTCATAAAACTAAATCCTCTCTGCGCATCATCCAGTTGCGGTGAAGAGACACCTATATCAAGTAGAACTCCGTCTACTTTCTGCATCAGGCCTCTTTGCGCCAACACTTCGTGCATTGATTCAAAGTTCTGCTGCACAATTTCAAACCTGGGCTCATTTGCAAACTTCTCTCTTGCCACAGCAACTGCCTGCGGATCCTGATCCATCGCGATAAGACGTCCTTTATCACCCAGCCTGTCAAGTATTGCCTGACTGTGACCACCCCGACCAAAGGTACCATCGAGATATACACCATCTCGCTTAATCGCAAGTGCTTCTATTGCTTCATCCAGTAAAACCGGTCGGTGACTAGGTGCCTGATCCACCATTACAGCGACAGGCTTTCGAGCGCGCCAGGCAGCTCACCTTCATCACCATCAACTTCCTGCAGCCACACCTGCTGATTATCATTCCAGACCTGCTCATCCCAGATCTCAAACTTTTTACCCTGGCCGATTAACACGCAACGCTTATCCAGAGTGGCATAGTCACGCAGCATGGTTGGTAACAGGATCCGTCCCTGACTATCGAGCTCTACTTCTGTCGCATGACCAATTAGCAGACGCTGCAATAATCGAGACTG